>VGEM01000004.1 GCA_016869315.1 Alphaproteobacteria bacterium
CGTCGTCGAACATCTCGTGCGGTTTGCTGATGGGCGCAAACGGCATGCCGGTTTGCTCCAACTTCGCCATCAGCTCGGCCTTGGTATATGTCTTGAACAGGGCCTCGATGCGCGGCTTGACCCGATCGCGCGCCGCGACCCGGCCGTTGTTGGCGGCGAGCGATTCATCCGCGGCGAAGTCCTTCAGGTCGAAGGCTTCGCAGAACACTTTCCACTGGGTGTCGCTGACCACGCCGACGAAGACCTTGTCGTCGTCCTTGGTGTCGAACACGTCGTAAATCGCCCACGCCGAAATGCGTGCCGGCATCGGCGCCGCCGGCGAACCGGTTACGGCGAATTGCGCCATGTGCTGGCCGACCAGGAAGATGGTGGTCTCGAACAGCGAGGCCTGGACCATCTGGCCCTTGCCGGTCGCCTGGCGCTGGTACAGCGCCGCCAGAATGCCGATAACCCCGAACATGCCGCCGGTGACATCGATGACCGAGGCCCCGGCACGCAACGGCCTGCCAGGCGGTCCGGTCATGTAGGCGAGGCCGCCCATCATCTGCGCCACTTCGTCGAGCGCGGTGCGATGCTCGTACGGGCCTTTCAGGAATCCTTTCTCCGAGCAGTAGATCAGTTTCGGATTCAACTTGTTGATGGCTTCATAGCCGAATCCCAGCTTGTCCATGGCGCCGGGGCGGAAATTCTCGATCAGAACATCGGCCTTCTCGATCAGCTGCAGAGCGACCTTTCTGCCTTCGGGCGATTTGAGGTCGAGGCAGATGCTGCGCTTGTTGCGGTTGTACATCGGGAAGTAACCGGCGCCCGAGCCCTTGAGGCGCCGCGTATTGTCGCCGCCCAAGGGCTCGATCTTGATGACGTCGGCGCCAAGATCGCCGAGCACGACGCCAACCGTCGGGCCCATCACCATGTGGGTGAACTCGACCACCTTGAGACCCGAAAGGGGCATACCTGCGGACATCAAATCACCTTTGAAATCAATATCTTATAACACTAGGGCACGACGCCGGCAGGCGCGAGCGGATGATCGATCTTATATCTTGGTTCAGCGAGGACAACCCTTGGCGAGTGGGCCTTGGCGAGCGGCACGCTCTCGCCTAAGAACCGAGAACAAAGTCTCACCAGTAGGATGATCGATATGGATACCCTGATGTCCGGCATCGACGTGCTGATCAGCGAAGTCGGTCCGCGAGATGGTCTGCAAAGCATCACGTCGGTGATGCCGACCGACGCCAAGAAGGCATGGATCGCCGCCGAAGCCGCTGCCGGCGTGCGCGAAGTCGAGGTTGGCTCATTCGTTCCCGCCAAGCTGCTGCCGCAGATGGCCGATACCGCCGAGGTGGTGAGCTACGCGCGCACCATCAAGGGGCTCAAGGTCGCGGCGCTGGTGCCGAATTTCAAGGGCGCCGAGGCCGCCATCGCTGCCGGCGCACACAAGATCACGCTGCCGCTGTCGGTGAGCGAAACCCACAGCCTCAAGAATTTGCGCAAGACCCACGAAGAGGTGTTCGAGGAAGTTCGCCAGATCGTCGCGCTGATCAAGACACTGCCGGTAGACCGGCGCCCCCAGTTCGAAGGAAGTCTGTCCACGGCGTTCGGATGTACGCTGGAGGGTTTGATCCCCGAAGTGACGGTGGTGAAGTTGGGCGAGCGGTTGGTCGCGCTGGGGTGCGACGAAGTCGGCCTTGCCGACACGACCGGCTATGCCAACCCGGCCCAGGTCAAGAGCATGATCAAATCGATCTGGGCGGCCGTCGGCCGCGACAAGTTGACCGGCATTCACATTCACAACACGCGCGGCCTCGGCCTCGCCAACGTGCTGGCGGCTCTCGATGTCGGATTGACGACGTTTGACAGCTCCTTGGGTGGCCTCGGCGGCTGCCCGTTTGCGCCGGGCGCGTCGGGCAACATCGTCACCGAGGATCTGGTATTCATGCTCGACAGCATGGGCCTCAAGACCGGGATCGATCTCGCGGCGCTGCTCAAGGTGCGCGACATCGTCAAAGCCGCGGTGCCGGACGAGATGTACGGCTTCACCCCCGACGCCGGCGTGCCCAAAGGCTACGTCCAGGGCGGGCAGGGCTGGGGCTTGGGCGCGGCGAAGATGGCGGCGGAGTAGGCAGCCTCACACCTGCTCAAACTTTCCATCCGCGTTCTGGCGCCAGAGCAATCCGGTGCCGATGTTGAAGTACCAGCCGTGTATCTTCAGGTGGCCCGCGTCTTCGGCAGTCTTCACCCACGGAAAAGTCCGCAGATTCTTCAGCGAGACTTTGACTGACTCGAGTTCGGCCAGCAGCCGTCGTTGATCGTCATCGTGCAGATTTGCAGCTTCGACCGCTTGCCGCGCCGGTTCGGCAATCCGGATCCAGTTGCCGACGAAGTCCGATCGGCCCGCGTGCGCTCCGGAGAGCAAGGCGGCAATACCGCCACAGCGCGCGTGTCCGAGCACGATGATGTGCTCGACCTTAAGGGCCAAAACCGCGAACTCCAAAGCAGCGCTGGTCGAGTGAAACTCGCTGTCGGGCCGGTACGGCGGGACCAGATTCGCGACGTTGCGCACCATGAACACGTCGCCCGGCCGGGCGCCCAGTTGCAGCGCCGGATCGATGCGGCTGTCGGAACATGCGATCATCATTGTCTTCGGCGATTGGCCGCGCTCGAACAGGTCTTTCAGCAGTTTTTCGTTCTCGCGATAATAGGTCTTGCGAAAGTGGCGATATCCTTCGATCAATGCGTCCACGGGGGCCCCGCTTTTCTTGGGTCGCGCGTCAACATAGTCCGCGCAGATGGAAGTTCAACCCGGTGGTTTCAGGTCCGTCGTGTGCGTCACTTCGACGACATAGCCGTCGGGGTCGCGCACCAGCATGCTGACGCCGGTCTTGCGGCCGGCCGGGCCAATTGAGGTATAGGGCGTTGGCGGACGCAGAGTCGCGCCGCCGAGCACCTCGACACGCCGCGCGAACGCGTCGAGGTCGCGATCGGATTCGATCACCAGCATGACATCGTGAATGCCGAGCCGCTCGGCCATTTTGCGATTTGAATCGAGCGCGGAGTCCTTCATTTCCAGCAGACCGATCATGGCGGCGTAGTCGTCGCGCCCGGCAACAATGACAATTCGGGATTTCTTGGCTGGCGCCGTCAGGGGAAGCGCTGACGGATTTTGGGGATCCTGATCTCCCGTCCAGTCAAGCCAGGTGCGAAATCCGACGGCTTCATAGAACGCGCGCGAGCGCTCGACGTCCGAAACGAACAATGTCGCGCGGCGCAGCTGTGGGCCGGTCTCGGCCGCGCCGGCCGCAGTCGCCAGTGCGAGAAAGCAAACGAGGATGCGTGCGATCGGGGTCAGGGTTTGCGCGCCGTGCTGACGGTCCAAGAAATCGTCTTGTCGATCTGATCGTACTTGCCCATCCAGATCGACTCTTTCGGAAACCCCGCATCGCAAAACATCTGCACCGGATCGTTGGTGGCATACGCTTCCCAATAGGGCTCATTGTTGTTCTTGAGATCCCAGCTCGCGTCAAACTGACCGAAGGCGTCCTTTTCCGAGTAACGGAGCGGCACGTCCTGATGGATGGCGATGCCGCCCGGCTTCAGAAGGCGAAAGCTTTCCTTGAACATGGCCTTCTGGGTTTTGAGCGGCATCTCATGCATGGCGTTGTGCGACACCACAAGGTCGAACGAAGCGTCAGGAAATGTCGTCACTGCCGCGTCCTTTTGATGAAAGTGAACGCGAGCACCCAGAGATTCGGCGCGCGCATGCGCATAGCGAAGCATGCCGGCGCCGACATCGAGCGCGTGAACGTCGGCCTTGGGGAAATTGAGCGCCCACGGCGTCGACGACGATCCGGCCGAACAGCCGAAGTCGAGAATCCGGGTCGGCGTAAAACCGGGATAGCGCTCCTTGAGGAAGCGCTGAATCACCTCGGCCTTGCCCTCGACCGTGCCGATCCCGCCGCTCATGGAATAGAGATTGCTGCCGGCTTCGTAGAACGCCCCGGCCATAACGTCGTCGCCGCCGTAGTCTTCGGCGTAGTTGACCGGCTGCAGGTGAATATTGACCTGGCGAATACCTTCCGGCGGCTTGAACGCCGGGTCGAGCGTCACGCTGCCTTTGCGGTTGGGCGAGGCATGGAGGCGGGCGTAAGCCGCGGAGAGCCGGTCGATGTTGCGCGCGATCGGATCAGCGAGCGAATCCCACATCAGCTCCTGGGCATTGCGGGCGAGGCCCGAGAAGAACTGATAGCCTGGCTCCTGGCACATCACGTCGCCAACTTGATGGCGATCGGAAGGTCCGCGGCCGTGCGCCTTCTCGAACTTCGGTTTGGCGAGCCGGTCGTAGATCAACCGATTGCCGGGCCGCACCTTGCGGCCGATGTGCATCTTGAGCGTGAACACCCAGCTCTGCCGCGCGCGCTCGTCGTGCGTCGGCTGCGACAGCATTTCATGCATCGGGTTACGGGGCATGGGATGACTCCTTGAATCTACCAATGCCGCATAGTGCTGGCTTGGTCAGAACCAGCTTTGACGAAACTCAAATTCTTACGCCGCCTTGTCGCACACGCGGTCGTGCATCTGCGCTTTGGGGCCGGGCCGGGCACGGAGGCTGAAGCCGGCCTCGGCCATCAGGTTCTCGACGTTGCAATGGACGTAGTTGTGAGCGTAGGGCTCGCCATTGTCCGAGGCGTCCATCAGTCCAACGAAGCCGCCATAGCCGAGATTGTCCGCCGTGGCGGTGGCGAAGTCCCACAGCACGAAGGTGCCGCCGGGCCGGAGCACGCGGTGCGCTTCGGCCAGTGTCTTCTTGATCACTTCCAGCGGGATCTCGTGAAACAGGATATGGCACCCGACCAGGTCGAAATGGCGGTCGGGAAATTCGAGATCCTCCGACGGCATCTGGGCAAAATGGACGTCGAGATTGTTCTGGGTCGCACGCCAGTGGGCGTAGCGCACCATCGGTGCGCCGATATCGATGCCGATCACCTCGGCGTCGGGGAAGCGCTTCTTCAATTCGGTCGTGTACTGGCCGCAGCTGCAGCCGATGTCGAGGATGCGGCGGATTTTACCGTCCTGCGGCGTTGCCGTCTCCTTGGCGAGGCGCGCGTGCAGCGCGTCGCCGGCGTTGGCGCCGCCGTAGAAGATGCTGGTGCCGTAATCGTACAGCAGGCCCGAGAACTTCGAACGGGTATATCCGCCGGGCGAGATATGAATATCGACGGTGGCGTAGTCGGGATAGACGAAGTTCGGATCCCACGTCACCGAGCCCGGCCCGCGCGTGTCGGCCTCGTCCAGCATCCGTTCCAATTCTTCGCGGCGCAGGTTGTACGAGTCGATGATGCGTTGCTTGTAAATTTCCTGGCAGGTGCGCTTGACGCGGAGGAAAGTCGCGATCGACGTATTGTCGCGGATCACCTTGCGCGCGCCTTCGACGCCGGCCTTGGTGTGCGCGATGGGTTGCGCGGCGGCTTTCATGGCCGCATCGCCGATGCCCATCATGTTTTTCCAGTGGGCGTGCAACAGCGCGTTCCGGGTGTCGGACATGAACTCGGTGTAGGCCTCGTCCGACCGCCGGGTGAGGGCGGGCATCGGCCCGACGAAACCGCGATCGACGCGTTGGTTGCTGAGTGTCATGGACGCTTGCTCCAATAAACCGGAAGCAAAGTGTATCGACTTTGGGCGTTTGTCGCTACCGCATCCGCACAGCGAGCTTGCGGTGAGATGCGTATCGCCTCACCACAATTTGATTGTCAGAAACTTCGCGGAAGAGCGAGAAATCACCCATGCTGCCCCTGTTGGCTTCCGTGATTTTTGCTATTGCCGCTGCGCGGCAGCTTGCTGCGGCCGAGCCGATGGAGTTGCGAGCTGCCGGCTTCATCGATCTTCGGCTTGCCCACGGCGATGATGCGGTGTCCTGGCTCGATCGCGGCCCGGGCAAAACCCGCCTCGGCGGCCCCGAGTCCGCCGGCGCGCAAGTTGCCGAGGTTGCCGCGATCGTCCAGGCGCGGTTGACATGGGACATTTCGGCGGTCGCTCACGTCGTTGCAGGCGCGCAGCAACGGCCGGGGGTCGACGCAATCGAGTCTTTCCTCGCCTACAAACCCGCGCCGCGCCAAGGGTTGGTCGTCCGGGCCAAGGCCGGCGCCTTTTTTCCCCCGATCTCACTGGAAAACACGGGCCTGGCGTGGACCAGCCCCTATACGTTGAGTTCGTCGGCGCTCAACAGCTGGGTCGGTGAAGAACTTCGCACTATCGGCGTCGAGGGAAGCGCGGTGCGGAGGAGCGACGCAGGTGAGTGGTCGCTGACGGGAGCCGTGTTCGGGTTCAACGATCCGGTTGGCTCGGTCTTAGCGCGGCGCGGCTGGGCAATCCACGACCGCGAAACCGGTCTATTCGGCCGGTTGCCGTTGGCGCCGTTGGCGGCCTTTCGGCCCGGAGGATCGGCTGCCGGACAGGCGAACGACGTCGATCCGGTTGCCGAGATCGATGGCCGCGTCGGTTGGTACGCTGCCGGCGAATGGGCGGAAAACGAAGGCGTTCGGGTTCGCGCTCTGGTTTACGACAACCGATCGAACGACCGATCATTCAACGGCGAACAGTATGCCTGGCACACGCGCTTCGGCGCCATCGGCGGGGAAGTGCCGATCGGCGATCGCATCGAACTGGTCGCGCAAGCGATGAGCGGCCGAACCAAGATGGCGTCTCCGGTGGTCGACAACCGATTCCATGCGGCGTTCGCCCTTGCGTCGTATGCCTGGGATCGGCACAGGCTTTCCGCTCGCGTCGAGCGATTCACCGTCAAAGATCGAGATCGAACCGGGGACGACCCCAACGGCGAACGCGGCCGGGCTTGGACGGCTGCCTATGTGTTCCGTCCGGACGACCGCCAACGGTTGACGATCGAGGCTCTCCATGTGCGGTCGAGCCGCGACGCCCGTCCGCGATTTGGCCTGCCGCGGCGTGTCGACGAAACCCTGCTCCAGCTGAGCTATCGATATTTCTACGACACGCGGTAAGTCTACTTCATCTCGGCTTTCATCATGCTGTCGAGCTTGTCGAGGAAAGCCGTCGTCGTCAGCCAGGGCTGATCGGGGCCAACCAGGATGGCCAAATCCTTCGTCATGAACCCCGACTCAACCGCCTTCACGCAGATCTTCTCCAGCCGGTCGCCGAAGTCGACGACATCCGGGGTGTTGTCGAACTTGCCGCGATACTTGAGGCCCTGCGTCCAGGCGAAGATCGAGGCAATCGGGTTGGTCGAGGTTTCCTTGCCCTGTTGGTGCAGACGGTAGTGACGCGTCACCGTGCCGTGCGCGGCTTCGGCCTCGATCGTGTTGCCGTCGGCGGTCATCAATACCGACGTCATCAGGCCGAGCGAGCCGAAACCCTGCGCGACCGTGTCGGACTGCACGTCGCCGTCGTAGTTCTTGCAGGCCCACACGAAAGCACCGGACCACTTCAACGCCGAAGCCACCATGTCGTCGATCAGGCGATGTTCATAGGTGATCTTCTTGGCGTCGAACCTGGCCTTGTAATCTTTCTCGTAGACGGCCTGGAAGATATCCTTGAACCGTCCATCGTAGCCCTTGAGGATGGTGTTCTTGGTCGACAGGTACACCGGCCAACCGCGCATCAAACCGTAATTGAGGCAGGAATGCGCGAAGTCGGCGATCGAGTCATCCAGGTTGTACATGCCCATGGCGACGCCGGGTCCTGGGAAGTCATAGACGTCGTACGTCGTCGGCGCGCCGCCGCCTTCGGGCGTAAAGGTCATCGTCAGCTTGCCCTTGCCCGGCACCTTGAAATCGGTGGCACGGTATTGGTCGCCAAAGCCGTGGCGGCCGATGACAATCGGCTGAGTCCAACCGGGCACCAGTCTTGGAACATTCTTACAGATGATCGGCTCGCGGAAGATGGTGCCGCCGAGGATGTTGCGGATGGTGCCGTTCGGCGACTTCCACATTTTCTTGAGCTTGAATTCCTTCACCCGCGCTTCGTCGGGGGTGATGGTGGCGCACTTGACACCGACGCCGTATTTCTTGATGGCGTTGGCGGAATCGACCGTGATCTTGTCGTCGGTCTTGTCGCGGGAATCCATGCCAAGGTCGTAGTACTCGATCTGCAAGTCGAGATACGGCAGGATCAGTTTGTCCTTGATGAACTGCCAGATGATCCGGGTCATCTCGTCGCCGTCGAGATCGACAATCGGTGTTTTGACCTTGATTTTCGCCATGCTGTGCTCCCTGCCCGTCCCGTTTCGGCCGACTTTGCCCCCAAAATCGGGGCGGACCTTAGCCACCGGACCCGGCCGAGGCAAGGTCGCAATCCCGCGACGCAATCCGCTGCAAAGTCAGCCAAAATCGCTCCATTACATTCCAAGGGTTGGTGAGGAATCGTCCTCGGTCTCGACCGTAACCAAGGTGCTGCCCCGATGGCCTCGGCATTTCTCAATTTGACCCTCCGAATTCAGATCGCCGCGACCTTTGGCGCCATTCTGGTGCTGGCGTTTGTCGCGCTGGTTGCCGCCGTGCAGATGCGCGCCAGCGCCGATGCAACGCGGCTCGCTCAGCTCTATGCGGCGGAAGCCGCCGGAAAGCATGCGGCAGCTGTGGCCGGTGAGATCGACCGCGCGTTCGAAGCGGCCCAATCGATCGCCGCCGGATTCGTGACGCAATCCAAGAGCGAGGCTTTCGACCGTGCCGCGCTCGGCCGCAGTCTCGAAACGATCCTTGAGCAGAACCCCACCTGTTCGGAACCTGGGCGCAGATTCCGGCCGGCGTGATGCCGGACGACGACAAATTCGTCGGAACATCAGGCCACGACAACAAAGGCCGCTACGTCGGATATTACGTTCGCGAGGACGGCCGTGTTCGCGTCGAAGACCAGGATCCGACCGAGGACTATTTTATCGAGGACTACTACACGGCTCCTGAAAGCTCGCGTCGCCGCGAGCTGATCGAACCCTACGCCGAAGATCTCGCCGATGGTTCAAAAGTCTTGATGACGACAGCAGCGGTTCCCCTGCTTGACGGCCGGATCGTCGAAGGCGTGGTTGGAGTCGATTTGACCTTGGCCGCCATGCAGGATCGCGTCTCGAAAATCAGTGTCTATCAGACAGGCACGGCGGTTCTCTCGACGGGTTCGGGAAGCATTGTCGGCCACCGTGACTCGGGTGCGCTGGGGGAATCCGTCGACCGTCTGGGCTTGCCTCGCGAGGTGCGCGCGGCAGTCGGCGAGTCCGAAAATGCTTCTGCATTCGGAGAAATGGACGGCGTCGAGATGTTTCAGATCGCCGTGCCGGTTCTGTTTGCGCGGACCGACGCACGCTGGACCCTGGTCTTGACGGTACCGCGCACAGAGATTGAAGCGGATGCCATCGCGCTCCGCAATTTCGCGTTGGCGCTTGCGGCGGTCGCGATCCTCATTGGCATGATCGTCGCCTGGCTGGTTGGCGGGCTGTTGGCGCGGCCTATTGTCGGCATGACGGCGACCATGCGGCGTTTGGCCAAGGGCGAGATTGACGTCGCTATCGACGGCACGGACCGCGCCAACGAAGTCGGCGCCATGTCCGGCGCGCTGGCATTTTTCCAGTCCAGCTTGCGTGAACGACGCGTCGAAGAAGAGCGCAAAGAGCGCGAAACTCAACGCAAAGCCGAGGAAAAAGCGCGGGTCGATCGATTGATCGCGGAATTTCAGGCAGGGATCGGCGACATTACGAACGCGATCTCGCAAATGTCGCGCAGCATGGCGGAATCGTCGTCAGCCATGCAGTCGGCCGCGACGATTTCAGGCCAGCGGTCCGAAACCGTTGCCACCGCCGCGCGCGATGCGTCCGCCAATGTTCAGGTGGTCGCCGCCGCTGCCGAGGAATTGTCGGCCTCAGTCCAGGAAATCGGTCGCCGCGTGAAGGAGGCCTCGGTTGCCACCAGTCAGGCGGTTGAGGAGGCAAACGTCGCGCAGCAACAAGTGCGGACCCTCGATACGCCGTCCCAAACCATCGGCGACGTGGTTGGCGTGATCTCGGAAGTCGCGGCGCAGACCAATCTGCTGGCTTTGAACGCAACCATCGAGGCGGCGCGGGCCGGCGAGGCAGGCAAAGGATTCGCGGTGGTCGCATCCGAGGTCAAGAATTTAGCCAATCAGACTGCCCGGGCAACGGAAGACATTCAAAATCAAGTCGGCGGAATTCAAAAAGCGATACGATCGTCGGTCGAAGCGATCGATCGCATCTTCAAGCGAGTCGCGGAACTCGAACAGATCTCGGGCTCCATCGCGATCGCCGTCGACGAGCAGGCTCAGGCCACGACCGAGATTGCCCGCAATGCCGCGCAGGCCTCGGGCGGAACGACTGAAGTCTCGGGCAGCATCAGCGAAATCGCCGAGTCAGCTCATCAGACCGGGGATGTGGCAAAGAGCGTCTCGGTTGCTGCTCAAGATCTCGCGGCGCGTGCCGATGTGCTGAACAGGGACGTGGATGCGTTTCTGAAGGATGTTCAGGCTAAACCTTGAATACCACGGCCGGCTTCGGCGCCGCCAATTCGGCGTCGATGATTGGAATTACATCCTCGGCGCGGTCGATGAAGTCGATCAGCGCATTGTGGCCACCGTGGGCGAAGCCACGGTCGATGATCACGTCCATCAGCCCGCGCAGGTGATTCCAGTAGCCGGCGGTGTTGAGCACGACGATCGGCTTGTTGTGACGATGCAGTTGGCGCCAGGTGACGATCTCGAAGAATTCGTCGAGCGTACCGATGCCTCCCGGCAGAATGCAGAACGCGTCCGCGCGCTCGAACATGATCCGCTTGCGGGTGTGCATGTCGGGGACCACGACCATCTCGGTCGCGCGCGGATGCGCCAGTTCCTTGTCGCGGAGAAACTCGGGGATGACGCCGACCACCTTGCCGCCGCCGGCGAGGACGGCATCCGCACAGGCGCCCATCAGGCCGACCCGCCCGCCACCGAACACCAGCGCAACCCCCCGTGCGGCCATGGCCGAGCCCAACAGCGAGGCTTGGGCTTTGTAGGCAGGGTCGGCGCCGACCTGGGAGCCGCAAAAGACACACAAATACGTGAGGCGGGGTGGGGTCTTCATGAAACCGCCTTGACTCCCTTCAAAATGAACACGGCGCCACGGGTTCGCTTGCCATCGAACGGGCTTCTTTGTACTTGTTCGAAGCGTGGGTCAACGCGCCGGCCGCGTCATGCCGATCAACCTGTTCCGACCGTTCGGGACTTTCTGGGGAGAACGCAAAATGAAGACGTTTGTTACGCTGCTCGGCGCAACTGCCGTGGCGGCGATGCTATCGGTTCCGGCCTTGGCCGACGACAAAGCGACCATCGACTATCGCATCAACATCATGAAGGCGATGGGTGCCCAAGCCGCGGGCCTCGGCGCCGCCATGCAGGGCAAGGTGCCGAACGACAATATTGGCTTGCACGCCCGCTCGATCGCGCTCGGCATGAAGCAGTCCATGAAGGCGTTCGAGTCCAAGGCCGTCGGCGGAACGTCGAAGGGCGAAATTTGGGACAACTGGAAGGATTTTTCGGATCGCCTGGCCAAACTTGAGGCGGCCGCAGTCGTTGTCGCCGATCTCGCCGACAAGGGCGATAAGGCCGGCGCTCAAGCCAAGATCAGGGACATGCTGACCTGCAAGTCCTGCCACGACGTCTATCGCGTGCCGGATCAGAAGTAAGCCGCACGACCTTTGAATATGGAAACGCCCGCTCCGTCAGGAGCGGGCGTTTGCACTTCTGGAGCCAGCGATCTACTTGCTGACTTTGACGCGCTGTGTCTGACGCAAATCCTGGTCCATGGCGCCCGCGAGAAAAGCGCGGATGTCCGGGATCACGCGATCGGGCGCCTCGACATAGGGGTAATGCCCGAGGCCTTCGTACTTCTTGGTCAGCGTCGGCGCTGAGGTTATCCAATGCTCGAACACGTCGGCTTCGAGATGCATGACTGTCGGGTTGGCCATGCCCCACATGATCAGCGTTGGCGCCGTGATCCCCGATAGAATCGATTTGGTGTCGCCCGTCGCGAACCGGTACTTCGTATCGGGCGTGGTGTCGCCGCGGCGGCCGATGTCGTAGGCAAGATCCAAAAACCAGTCGGGCGGCGGCGCCGCCGGAAAATTCTTGCCAACCGTGTAAGCCCAGTACTCCCGCGGTTTGATCGGCATCGCATTCCAATGCGCGGTGTCGGGTCGGTCGCGGTTTGGGTCGGTCTGCGCCGTGCGCGGCATGCCCGCCGAATTGATCAGCACGAGGCGGCTCACCTTCGAAGGAAAGCGAGAGGCATAGCGGAAACCGACACTGCCGCCGCTGGAGGTCGCGATCAGCGCGAAACGGTCCAGCTTAAGCGCGTCGACCAAACCGGCCAGCACCTCGACGTTGCGTTCGATCAGGTTGAACGTGCCGCCGGGCGGTTCCTTGGTTTCGGGGCCGCTCAGCCCAACGTTGGGAAAGTCGAGGCGAATGACGCGGTAATTCGGCCGCAACGCGTCCGCGACCGCGCGCCAGGATTCTAAGTTGAAATAGGAAGCGTGCAGGAGTACGACCACCGGACCCTGGCCTTCGTCGCGCATGTGAATCTCGGCGCCATCGATCGTGACGTATCGCGAGCCAGCGTCGGCATGTTTGGCCCGGAGATCCTTGAGGCTGATTCGGCCGGGGTCTTGCGCCTGGGTTGGCACCGCCATGATCAGCGCGGCCAGCGTCAGAAGATTGGCTTTCATGAGGCGTTCCTTTAGAGGTTACCGTTTCTTCAAGACAGAATGAATCTGCCTGTCATGCCGCGCTTCATGCGCGGGGTGACAATTCATATTGCTGGCCCGCCCGCACTAACCGCCAAAACTCTTGATCCAAGCGACGATCGCCGCGGAATTGGCGAACACGATGATCGCGGTGACGTTGCTTGCAAACTTGAGACTGGGCGGCGGGGCCCCCGCCGGCGCATCGGCGCGGCCCGTGATCATGGGTACGATCAGGTTGTGCTTCAGCACCAGCCAGTAGAACAGATTCCCGGCGATGTGGGCGATGACGACGATTTCGATCACGCTCCAGATACGAGCATGAATTCCGGTGATTTGATTGGCGGTTTCCTCGCTGACCATGCCATTGAGCGGCCCGGCCAGTCCGAAGAAGTCGTCTTCCTTGGCGAACAGCCCGGTACTCGCCTGGGCAAGCAGCAGCACGATCATCAGCACGACCACCGCCCCGCCGGCAGGATTGTGCCCGGCGAAAAACGCGACCGATCGTTTGGCGATGCCTTTGAGATAATCGATGATCGCGCCCGGGCCTCGGACAAAACCGCTGAAGCGCGACGAGCTTGAACCGATCAAGCCCCAGACGATGCGGAAGATCAGCAACGTTAGGATCGAGAGGCCGCTCCAAATGTGGATGTTCATGTTGGCGACCATGTTGCCGCTGCCGGGCATGGTGAATTCGAAGCCGCCGACTTCGCCGGTGAGGTAAGACACCAGCACCAGCAAGACCAGCGCCCAGTGAAACAACCGCGTCGGTACGTCCCAAAGTTTGAATGACCGCGATTCCTTGTCCGCCATGGGAGTGCTCTCCACGTGATGCCCGAGATGATGATAGAGTGCGGCGCTCGGCCCTGTCACGTCTGCATCGCACCGAAATTTCATGTCGTGGATCATCTACGCGGCCCCGTTCCTTGTCGCCTTGATCGGGGGCGTTGGCCTCAAGTTCCTGACAAGCCCTGAAAGAGCGGCTCGCTGGAGCGGGGTTGCCGTCGGCGCCGGCGTTCTGCTGGGCTGGCAATTGCTGGTCGATCCCGCGTGGGCCCCGAAAACCGCCCATGATCGGATCGGACACATGGTGCTTGGCGCGATCCTGATCAGCACTGCGCTCGATACGATTGTCGCCAGACCGTTGTGGCGGGGCATCCTGCTCGGCGGCTTCGTCGTCGGTTGCGCGTGGCTGTCGGTTGCCGGCGGCATTGCCGTGCGCGCGGCGCCAAGCCTGATGGCGCTGCTCGGCGGTCTTGCCCTGGCCGGAGCCTGGCTGGGAACCATTCTCAAATTCGAAGTGCTTCGTGGCCACGCGGCAACGGCCCAGACCATTGGTGTCGTTTTGCTTGGCGCCGTCTGCGCGATCGCCACGACGGTTGGCGATGCGGTCGTCGCCAAGTCCTCGCTCGGGGCCCTCAGCGCATGGCTGGGTCACGTAGTCGCGAACCGGGTCTTCGGTTTGCCGGTGACGTGGGCCGCGCTGCTCCCCGTGCTCGCCGTTCTGTTTGGAGGCGCGTGGGCGGTCTCCGCATCTCACTCTGCAGCCATTGCCGGGTTTGCTGTGGCGCTGTTGGCCCTTTTTGCCGATCGCACGGCGCGGCGCATCCCGATGCCGGGTGGTCGAATCAGCGATATTTTCTATGTCTTGGCCCTTGCCGGCATGGCCGCGATCCCAGCGACGTTGGCGGTGATCATTGTGGCGGCCCGCCACAATCCTTAATCCGGTACAGGCGTATATGACAAGCGTGTCATGGCCAAAGAAACCCCGGGATGATGTACGCTAGCGCGGCCTTCCTGAAGATGTTCCCGAGGCCTCGTGAACCGACCTCTCGTCATTGCCGTTCTTGGTCTGGTGGTTGTCGCCGCTGCCGTCGCTCTCAACTTGACGCTGCGCCCGCCTGATGTCGGCGGGTCCGCCGGGCGGGCTTCGTCAGTGTCGTCGGCGCAACAACCGCTTGCGCCCAGTTTCGATGTTGTCCGAATCGACGCGCAGGGCAACACCGTGATGGCCGGCCGGGCCGTGCCCGGCGCGACCGTGACGATCCTCGATGGCACGACGGAACTCGGGCGCGTTGTCGCGAACGACCAGGGCGAGTGGGTGTTCACCCCCGACCAGCCGCTGCCGCCCGGTTCGCGCGAATTGTCGCTGTCGGCGGTGGGGCCGGACGGTACGACACTGATCTCCGAGACCGTCGTCGTCATGTCGGTGCCGGAGCGTGGCGGCGAAGTGCTGATCGTCGAGCAATCGCGGCAAGGCGGGCAGTCGCGTGTGCTGCAAGGGCCCGACGCACCGGCCGGTATGACGGCGCTGACGATTGACGCGTTGGACTACGACGATCAGGGCCGCATCACCGTCGGCGGTAAATCCGAAGTTGGCTCGCGGGTCAGGGTCTATCTCGACAACGCGCCGATCGGCGAAGCGACGACCGACGCCCGTGGGCAGTGGCAGCTTGCGCCGGATCAAAAAGCGTTGCCCGGGCCGCACACCGTGCGTGCCGACGAGATCGGCGTGAACGACACTATCCTGGCGCGGGTCGAGGTGCCGTTCACGGTCGCCCAGGAACAGGCGACCGCGGATGGCGGGTCGGTGACGATCGTGCGGGGCAATAGCCTGTGGCGGATCGCCCGGCGGGTGTACGGCAAGGGCACGCTCTACACCGTGATCTTCGACGCCAATCGCGAGCAAATTCGCGATCCCAATCTCATTTACCCCGGTCAGGTTTTTCAGATGCCCACCCCCGGCAAGCCGTCCGGGTGACTTAATTCGCCTCCGGAACAGTGCTATAAAGGGGGCATAACCCTGTTTTGACCCCGGCGCGCACACAATGTCTGCAGAACAAGCGAAATCGGCTCAGATTACCTGGCGCACCTACCTGCTGCCGCCCCTGCATCCCGAGGGGCCCGGATTCGTGGCCGTGTTCGCGCTGGCGGCGCTGATCCTGTATTTGATCTGGACGCCGCTCGGGCTCGCCGGTCTTGGCGCCACGGTGTGGTGCTTCTATTTTTTTCGTGATCCGGACCGCGTTACCCCGGCCCGCGACGGCCTGGTGATCTCGCCGGCCGACGGCATCGTCCAGATGATCGTCGACGCCGCGCCGCCGCCGGAACTGGGGATGGACCCGACGCCACGCACCCGCATCAGCGTGTTCATGAGCGTGTTCGATTGCCACGTGAATCGTGCGCCGATCGCGGGATCGGTGGTGAAGGAGGAATACACGCCCGGCAAATTCCTCAACGCCACCCTCGACAAGGCGAGCGAAGACAACGAGCGCCAGGCGCTGTTGTTCAAGACCGAGAGCGGCGCCGACTACGCCATGGTTCAGATTGCGGGCCTGGTCGCCCGTCGCATCCGATGCGATGCCCGCGCCGGACAGCAAGTGGTCGCCGGACAGCGCGTCGGCCTGATTCGTTTCGGCAGCCGGGTCGATGTCTATCTGCCGGCCGGCGTCGCGCCCTTGGTCGCCGTCGGACAAAAAGCCGTCGCCGGCGAAACCGTGTTGGCCGATGCGACGTCGAACGAGACGGCGCGCCGCGGAGAGGTCTGTTGATGCCGCTCGACGAGCCCGACGGCGACACGACGTCACGGCTGGTTCGACCTGTACGTCGGTTCAAGAGCCTGTCGTTCAATCGCATTCTGCCGAATTTGATGACGCTACTCGCGATCTGCGCGGGCATGACGGCGATTCGTTATTCCTTCGTCGGCGATTTCGATAAAGCCGTCATCGCCATCGTCATCGCTGCGATCATCGATGCGCTCGACGGCCGGGTCGCGCGCATGTTGCGCGGCACCACCAAGTTCGGCGCGGAACTTGATTCGCTGGCGGATGCCATCAACTTCGGCGTCGTCCCGGCGATGGTGGTTTATCTCTGGTCGATGAAGGATGCCGGCAGTCTGGGCTGGGCGCTGTGTCTGCTGCACGCCATCTGCTGCGTTCTCCGGCTGGCACGTTTCAACACCATGATCGGCGAGCCCGAACTGCCGCCGTGGGCGCATAGTTATTTCACCGGTGTGCCGGCGCCGTCCGGCGCCGGCTTCGCCATCCTGCCGCTGATCCTGTTTCTCGAGACCGGGAAGGGGATTTTCGACAGTCCCTGGATCGTTGGCGCGTTTCTGCTGATGTCGTCGATCCTGATGGTCAGCAAGGTCCCCACCTATTCCACCAAGGCGTTACGGCTCAAGCCAAGCTGGGTCATTCCCGTCATGCTCGGCGTCGGCACGTTGGCGGCCTTCTTGGTCACCGATCCGTGGCGGACGCTCAGCGTCGTCGGTTTCATCTACCTGTTGAGCATTCCGGTCAGCGCCTGGACTTATCAACGCCAAGCCAAGCGCTCCGCCGCTCCCGCGCCGGCGGCATAGCGGCCGATCAGGGGTCCCGGCGGCGCTTCTTCGGTCGGGGCACGTTCCGCGTTTTGGTGATCGGCACCGTCGCCGAAACGCCCGAGGCGTCGCCCAGGGCCTCGGCTTCGTCTGTTGCCGTGTCGCCGCCGAATGTGAGTTCGAATTGTTCGAGGCGGCGAACCTCGTCGCGCAGCCGCGCGGCTTCTTCGAACTCGAGGTCGGCCGCGGCGGCACGCATTTTCTTCTCCAGTTCACCGATGGTGGCGCGGAGATTGTGGCCGATGAGATGGCCTTCTTCGGCGACGCCGGTGTCGACCGTGACGTAGTCCTGCTCATACACCGTGCCGAGCGCATCGCCGATGCCCTTGCGCACGCTCTCGGGGGTAATCCCGTAGGCCTGATTGTAGGCCTGCTGCTTCTCGCGCCGGCGGTTGGTTTCGCGAATGGCGTACTCCAACGATCCAGTCATGTGATCGGCGTACAGAATCACGCGGCCGTCGATGTTGCGCGCGGCGCGGCCGATGGTCTGCACCAGCGACGTCTGCGAGCGAAGGAAGCCCTCCTTGTCGGCATCGAGAATGGCGACCAGCGCGCATTCCGGGATGTCGAGGCCTTCGCGCAGAAGGTTGATCCCGATCAGCACATCGAAGGCACCGAGACGAAGATCGCGGATGATCTCGATGCGTTCCAACGTCTCGACATCCGAGTGCATATAGCGCACGCGCACGCCCTGTTCGTGCATGTACTCGGTCAGATCCTCGGCCATGCGCTTGGTGAGGGTCGTCACCAGCACGCGTTGTCCCCTGAGAGCAACGGCGCGAACCTCGCCCAACAAGTCGTCAACCTGGCTCGAGGCCGGCCGTACGACGCAGACCGGATCGATCAGTCCCGTCGGGCGGATCACCTGCTCGACGAACGTGCCGCCGGTGCGCTCCATCTCCCAGGGTCCGGGCGTCGCCGAGACATAGACAGTGTCGGGGCGCATCTGGTCCCATTCTTCGAACTTGAGCGGGCGATTGTCGCAGCAGGACGGCAGGCGAAAGCCGTATTCGGCGAGCGTCGACTTGCGCCGAAAGTCGCCGCGATACATGCCGCCGATCTGCGGCACGGTGACGTGGCTCTCGTCGACGAACAGAAGCGCATCGGGCGGAATATACTCGAACAGCGTCGGCGGCGGCTGACCCGGTGCGCGCCCGGTCAGGTAGCGCGAATAGTTTTCGATGCCGGCGCAGTGGCCGGTCGTTTCCATCATTTCGAGATCGAACATGGCGCGTTGTTCGAGCCGTTGCGCCTCCAGCAACTTGTTCGCCGCGTGCAGTTCGGCAAGGCGCTCTTTCAAGTCGATCTTGATCTGTTTCACCGCCTGCGACAGCGCCGGGCGAGGCGTCACATAGTGGCTGCCGGGAAACACCGTGATCTGCTGCAGGGCCGCGGTCTTCTCGCCGGTCAACGGGTCGAACTCGGAGATGGACTCGATATCGTCGCCGAACAGCGACACCCGCCAGGCGCGGTCTTCGTAGTGGGCCGGGAATATTTCCACGATATCGCCGCGGACCCGAAAGGTGCCGCGGTGAAAATCCAAATCGTTGCGCTGGTACTGCAGGGCGACGAGCTGCTTCAGCAACTCATTCCGCGAAATCGCGCCGCCCACCGCCAGCGTCACGGTCATGCTGGCATAGGATTCAACCGAGCCGAGACCGTAGATGCACGACACTGACGCCACGATGACCACGTCGCGCCGCTCCAGGATTGCGCGCGTCGCCGCATGGCGCATACGGTCGATCTGCTCGTTCACGCTGGCGTCTTTCTCGATGTAAGTGTCGGTGCGCGGGACGTAAGCCTCGGGCTGGTAGTAGTCGTAATACGAGACGAAGTATTCGACCGCGTTCTCGGGAAAAAACGATTTCATCTCGCCGTAGAGCTGCGCCGCGAGGGTCTTGTTGGGTGCGAGAATGAGCGCCGGCCGTCCCGTGGCGGCAATCACATGGGCCATGGTGAAGGTCTTGCCCGAGCCGGTGACGCCGAGCAGCACCTGATTGCGCTCGTGCGCGTTGACACCGGCGATCAACGCCTCGATCGCGGCCGGCTGGTCACCGGCCGGCTTGAACGGACTGACCAGCTTGAACGCGGCCCGCGTTCCCGGCTCGGGCCGCGCGTAGAGAGGCTGCAACAGGGTCGGGGTGACGACGGACATGGATGTGAAGATAGGTCTGTCGTTTCGATTTCGCCAGCGAGCCTTGATGTGTGCTTGCGTGCGTGGTTCGCGCTAGATTAGCCGGGCCCTGTCCATGACCGGAGTTGGACCATGATTGCGCGCCGCAGCCTGATCGCCAACGTCGCCGGCCTTGTTGCCGCGCCACAGATCGCGAACGCCGAGGATCAGCTCGATCGTGACACCACCGGGTTTCCGCTCGACGCTGCGGCGCTCGATCTTCTCAAGTGGTGGACCACGCCGAAGGGCGTCCAACGTGCCTATCTCGGCGATCCGGGTCGGCAAGTGCATGTGCGCTGGGCTCAGCCCGATCGCCCGCGCCATCGGCCGCTTGTGTTGCTGCACGAGGGCGGCCTGTCGGGCCGCGTGTGGGATCACGCCCTACCGCTTCTTGCGGCGGCCCGATCGGTCATCGCACCCGATCTGCCGGCGCATGGGGACTCGGATGGCGACCCCGCCATCTCCGTCGAGGGTCACGCCGCGACAGTGATGCGCATGGCCGACCAGCTTGGGCTCGGCCGGTTCGATGTCGTCGGCGACGGTCTTGGCGCCCATGTGGCGCTGCTGTTGGCCGCGATGGTGCCGTCGCGCATCGGGCGATTGATCCTGCTCGGCGTGCGGCCACAGCCGGGTACCCTCGCGCCGCGACCCGAACCGGCCAATCGTGAAGACACGGCGTTTCTCACCGCGGCCTGGTCGGCGTTTAACGCGGGATATGCCGACAAGACGCCGCTTGGCATTCGCGATCGCGACTTTGCCGACCTGCTTCGATCGCGCGCGCTGACACCGCGCCACGTCGGATCGCTTTCGCTGGTGGGCGCGCTGTCGCAGCAAATCACTGCCATCACCGGAAGGGGCGAGGGCCAGGGCCTTTCTGAATTCTCCGACATCGATGCTCAGCCGTCCTGGACGCGCGACACGCCGACGTGGCGCGACAAAGAGTGGTCGGCGAAAATTCTCGCACACCTTGGCGGCGAACCCGCGGATGTGCGGCCAATCAAAAATCCCGACGCGCCCGCGCCAACTGGCGCGCTGGTGCGCCGTTTTGTCACCACACCGGCCGGGCAAATACATTACCGCATGATTGCCGGCGCCACCGCGGCGCCGCCGCTGTTGTGCTTTCACATGAGTCCGCGGTCGAGCGCGTACTACGAACAATTGATGTCGGCGTTGTCGGTGACCGGCCGGACGATTATTGCCGTCGATTCTGCTGGATATGGCGAGTCCTTCAAACCCCCAGCCTGGCTCGACGTGCCGGGCTATGCCGGGCACATGGCGGCGTTCATCGATGCGCTGGGCCTGCCGCAGGTCGACGTCATGGGCGATCATACCGGGGGAAAGATCGCGATCGCGACCGTTCGGGAGCGCCCCAAAGTCGTCCGCAAGGTCGTCATGAGCACGGCTGGCGTCTATTCACTGGAAGAACAACGCGGCTGGCAAAAGCGGATGGAACTGATCCCGGTGCGCGACGACGGCGGGCACTACGCCGCCCTGTGGGCGCGCTATCACACGCTCAATCGCGGCAAGCTCGATTCCGACCAGAATGCCTTTCGCTTCTACGAAACCGTCCGCGCCGGGCCGTGCATGTGGTGGGGGCCGCGGGCGGCCAACCTGTACATCCTCGGCGACGTACTGCCGACAATCGACCACGAAATTCTTCTGGTCTGCTCGGACGAGGATTCATTGATCGAGCCCTCACGCCGCGGCGCCAAGCTGCTCAAGCGCGGCCGCTATGTCGAGTTTCCGGGGCAGGGCAATAGCATGGTCGAATACCGCGCCGCCGCGGTCGCGCCGACGGTCGCGGCGTTTCTGGCCGAGTGAATGCGCCGCAGTCATAGGGAGTGCAGCAGCGCTGCCAGTTTTTTCGCGGCCGGTCGCAAGGATTCCGGCGGAAATCCCGAGAACCCCAGCATCAAAGCCTGGCGCGGCGTTCCGGCAAGGTAGAGCCGGCTCATGGCGCGGACGATGATGCCGCTTTGGCGCGCGATCGGCTCCAGGCGAATATCGGATCGATGGCGCTTCAAGTAGGCGACCAGATGCAAGCCCTGATCGGGCACCCTGACATCGAGGAGGTCGTTCGCGTGCGCCTTCAAGGTGTCGGCGAGGGTGTCGCGCTGTTCGGCGTAGGCCGCACGGGTGCGTCGCAGGTGGGTGGCGAAGTGACCTTCGCTGATAAACGCCGTGACCATCGCCTGCGTGAGACTGGCGGGCTGACGGTCGGTCAGATAGCGCGTGCCGACCATGGCGGCGACCAGCTCCGGCGGCGCCACCAGATAGCCCATGCGCAGGCCCGGGAACAAAGCCTTATTCAAAGTGCCGACATAGATGACGCGTCCGGCATCATCGAGACCTTGCAGTGAGGATAGCGGCTTCCCCGAGTAGCGGTACTCGCTGACGTAGTCGTCCTCGATGATCCAGGATTTACGTTCGCGCGCCCAGGCCAACAGTTCGAGCCGCCGTGACAACGACATCACAACGCCGGTCGGAAACTGGTGCGATGGCGTGACGAACGCGGCGCGCGCCTTCGCTGCCCGGCGGATGCCTTCAGCGACGTCGATGCCATACGCATCGACCGCAATCGGTTTCAAGCGCACATGTGCCGCTTGGAGCGCGCGCGTCGTCAGCGGATAGCCGGGATCCTCGACCCACGCCTCGTCGCCGGGCCGCATCAGCACGCGGATGGCAAGATCGACCGCCTGCTGCGCGCCGGTGGTGACGATGACTTGATCAGGCTCGGCGCGGACACCCCGGGCGGTTCGGAGATACGTGCAGATGGCGGACCGTAAATCCGCGGCGCCGCGCGGGTCGGCATAGCCAAGATGGATCGGCCCGATGTCACGCACGGCCCGCTGCGTCAGCCGGCGCCAGACTTTGGCCGAGCGCGGATCGAGCAGCGTACGCCCGGTCGCGAACGGTCGATCGTCATGGGCTGTGGCGTGTTCGAGGAAGCCGTCGCGCAAGTGCGGCGGGACGTCGAATTTCACATCACTCTTGGATGGCCGGCGTCTGCGGCGCGTCAGATCGTGCGGAAGATCGTCGGCGACGTAGGTCCCGGATCCGACTTTTCCGGCGATGACATTCTCGGCCAGAAGCAGTTCGAAGGCGGTGACGATGACCGCGCGTGCGACCCCGACTGTTTCGGCGAGCCGGCGCGTCGATGGCAAACGGTCACCCGGGGAAATCGCGCCGTTGGCAATGGCGTCGCGAAGTTGCTGATACACCTGCCGGTACAACGGCACATCGCCGGTACGATCGACAATCCACGGATGATGATCGATCCACGACGCACGCGGCATGGGGTCGCCTTCCGAAGTGGTCCTACGAAAACGCTAAAAGTGGACCTTCACACAGGCCACTCGGCGAAGGTATGTCCGGCGCCTATCTGATGCAAGGAGCCTGTCGTGTCCGAAGCCTATTCCGTCGATGCCCGTAACCGGGTTCGGCGCCGACCTCAGCGTGCCGCCTACGATCGCGCGTCGGTCTACGCCATCCTGGACGCTGGATTGATGTGCCACGTTGGCTACGTGCTCGACGGGCAGCCTTTCGTCACGCCGACGGCGTATTGGCGGCACGGTGATCGAATTTTCTGGCACGGTTCGGCGGCGAGCCGGATGATCGAATCGGTCATCGGCGCCAACGTGTGCGTCACTGTCACGTTTCTCGATGGGCTGGTTCTGGCGCGCTCACAGTTTCATCACAGCATCGATTATCGCTCGGTGATGCTGTTCGGCAGATGCGAATTGATCGAGGACTTGTCCGAGAAGAAAGCGGCGATGGACGCTTTCCTTGAGCGGCTCTATCCGGGCCGGCTGAACCACGCGCGGCCGGCGACCGAGCGCGAACTCAAGACGATTTCAATCGCCGCCATGACCATCGATCAGGCGTCCGCGAAAGTGCGCGTCGCCGGCGTGGTCGACGAGCCCGAGGACTATGCGTTGCCGGTGTGGGCGGGGACGATTCCGGTTCGGCAGCATTTGGGCACACCGACAGCCGATAAGGGGATCGGCAGCGACACGCCTTTACCCCCTGAAATATCGGCTTATGCGCCAAACACGATCCTCGATGCCGTTTTGAAAGCCAACGCGAAAGCTTGAATTGCCTCTGTTGCGATGGCCTCGGCCGGGCAGTATTGTCCGCCGCCTTTTGCCGGCGTGCTTTTTTCCAAAGTGCCGGCGCCAATTCATCCAAAGGAGCATCCCGTGTCGATCCTCGCCAAACGTCTCGCTGCCGTGAAGCCATCGCCGACCATGGCGGTGACCAGTAAGGCCGCCGAGCTGAAAGCGCAGGGCCTCGACGTCATCGGCCTCGGTGCGGGCGAGCCTGATTTCGATACCCCGGACCACATCAAGGCGGCGGGCAAGGCCGCGATCGACAAGGGCGAGACCAAGTACACGCCGACCAACGGCACGCCGGCGCTGCGCAAGGCGATCGTCGACAAGTTCAAGCGCGAGAACGGCCTCGACTACAAGGCCGATCAGGTCACCGTCGGTGTTGGCGGCAAGCAGGTCATTTTCAACGCTGTGCTGGCGACGGTGCAGGAGGGCGATGAAGTCGTCATCCCGACACCCTATTGGGTGAGCTACTCTGACATCGTCATGATGTTCGGCGGTAAGCCGGTGTTTGTGCCGTGCGGCGAGAACGCGCATTTCAAACTGAGCGCCGAGGCGCTCGATGCCGCGATCACGCCCAAGACCAAGTGGTTGATTCTGAACTCGCCCAATAACCCGACCGGCGCCGCCTACACCGAGAAGGAGCTGCGCGCCATCGCCGACGTGCTGCTCAAGCATCCGCACGTCTGGGTGATGACCGACGACATGTACGAACACCTCACCTACGACGGCTTCACCTTCAAGACGATCGGCCAGATCGAGCCCAAGCTGCTGGATCGCACGCTGACCATGAACGGCGTGTCGAAGGCCTATGCCATGACCGGCTGGCGCCTGGGTTATGCCTGCGGCCCGGTCGAACTGATCAAGGCGATGAACATGGTGCAGAGCCAGAGCACCTCGCATCCGACCTCAATCACGCAGGCGGCCGCGGTGACGGCGCTCAACGATCCGTTGACGTTTCTGAAGCCGCGCAACGACACCTACAAGATGCGCCGCGACATGGTGGTCAAGATGCTGAACGAGGCCAAGGGCATCGTCTGCCAGACGCCCGAGGGCGCGTTCTATGTCTACCCGAGCTGCGCCGGCTGCATCGGCAAGACCACGCCCAAGGGCCGTAAGATCAACACCGACACCGACTTCGTCGAGGCCTTGCTCGAAGAGGCGCTGGTGGCGGTGGTCCAGGGCGCTGCGTTCGGCCTGTCGCCGTACTTCCGGATTTCCTACGCGACCTCGACCGAGGCGCTTAAGAAAGCCTGCGAGCGCATCCAGCAGTTCTGTGCGTCGCTGAAATAACTGGCGTTCCGTCCACCGCAATGTGGACAGCGCTGAAGTTCTTTGTCGACCGCGATCTCGCGCCCAATTTGGAGTTGAATTGCGCTATCAAGAATAAATCTTGAAGCGCCGGCGGATCGCTGAATCGCTGAGGAATTCGATCAAGTGTCAAATTTTCTTTACAGTTGGACATGGCTTCCAAAGGACAGCGTTTATAATTGATAAAAAATGATATTTCTGAATGTTTCGAATTGGCATCCTTGGTTTCATACCAAAGTACTGTAAAGAAAATTTGACAGTTTGCCCCCCTAGAACGCGGCGATATTTCGTAACCAGTTGAAATTAAACGATTTCCAATAGTTGGCGCGCCGTTTGCATTAGAATGCTCGTGCCGGGCGACGATGCCGGTTATCCACAGGGGGAAGCTCTACCAATGAACGTTATCCAGAAACTTTCAGCAGCCGCGCTGCTGAGCATCGGCTTCGCCGGACAAGCCCAAGCGGCCTTAATTACCTATAATTTCACCGGAACAGTCTTCAATGTTGCCGCGCCGCTTGCAGGTGCCGGAATTTCCGTGGGCAGCGGCGTTTCGGGCACGTTTACCCTCGATACATCCATAGCTGACATTTTTGGTACGCCTTTGGCGGGCATGTATCTCGGCATTTCTGGCAGCGTCACGATTGGCGGCTATGCGTCACCTAAATTGTTTTGGGAAGGGCTCCACCGGTTGGTGGGGCCCTTTTCGATTGGTGCATCATCGCGCCAAAAGAAAAAGCCCCGGTCGAAGGCCGGGGCTTGAGTTCGTTGGGACAACCTCGATCGGACCGGATTGATTCCCGAGCGCCCTTCGGCGCGCATTTTCCAGAATGGCGGCGGGCATGCCCGCCGCTGCGCGTCCCACCAAATAAAAATGCTGCACCGCAGATATGGATAGCCACTATCCGGGGAGGGGGAGGAGAGGGGCAAATGCTGCGGTGCAGCATCTGAAGTATAAGTACGGCAACTAATGCCTGTATTCAAAGGGAATAATGTCAATGCTGCCATGCAGCAATAGCATAGACAAAGGGGCCGCCTAAGTGGCTGAAAATTAAGGGCGAACAGGCCAACGGTTATCGCGCCAAGAGTTTTTCTACGCGGCCCATCTTTCACAACACGTGGATCAAGATCGTGACGTCATACCGCGCGTAGGCGCGGTATCCAGAGTTTCATGCTCGCTTTGCGAACAGAAACCTCTCGATGGCGCGATCAAGTCGCGCCATGACGCCAAGTCCAAGGTGAATGAGCGTGCCTAGAGCTTCCCCCCTGCAAGCGGAGGGAAGAGCATCCATTTACAGACGCAATTGACCCGCACTCACGCGATCGCGCTTTTGGAGGGTCTCGCCACCTCGGCCAGCACGGTGTTCTGGGCCTTGGCGCGGGCGATTTCGCGGAAGAGGTAGTCGCGGAACACGCCGACCCGCGCCGAATTACGGAGCTCTTCCGGATACACGAAGTAGCCGTGAATCTCCGGGCCCTCGATGTCGGGCAACACATGCACCAGGCCGTGGCCTTCGCGATAGAAATATTCCGGCAACGCACTGATGCCGATGCCCGATCTCACGGCGCGGTAGATGCCGTACAGATTATTTACGCGAAGCCCAATGCGTGCCGTCACGCCGCGCCGTTGCAGTTCTTCCGTCAGCCAATGAACCTGGCCAAACGGATAGGCGCCTTCGCCGAAAACCACTAACTCATGCCGTGCCAGATCTTCGAACGACCGCGGCGCGCCGCGCTCTTTCAAGTAATCGGGCGATGCGAACAGCATCACCCGCATCGAGCCGCCGTGCTTCTTGATCAGGTTGGGATCGGTCGGCTCGCTGAAGCGGATCGCCACATCGGCCTCGCGCATGGCGAGGTCGAGTTCACGATCGTCCAAGCGCAACGTGACCTCGATATTGGGATACGACCGGACAAATTCCTTCAGGCGTGACGTCAGCCACACCGATCCGAAGGCAACCGTGGTCGTGACGCGCAGCGGGCCCTCGGGGTTCTCGCGCGTTTCGGTCAGCATGCTCTCGACGTTGTTGAGCTTGGCGAACACGTCGTGCACGGTCTTGTACAGAAGATCGCCGGCCTCGGTCATGACCAGGCCGCGGGCATGACGGTGGAACAGCGACACACCCAGCGATTCTTCCAGCGCGCTGATCTGGCGGCTGACGGCTGATTGGCTGAGATTGAGCGACTCGCTCGCGTGGGTGAAGCTGCCGGCTTCGGCCACAGCGTGGAAGACACGGAGCTTATTCCAATCGAGTTTGCAGGTGCTGCGCTGTGGCATGTTTGCCTCGCTCAGTGTCCTTGGCCGGCCAGGAAACGGTCGGCCTCAAGGGCTGCCATGCAGCCGGTTCCGGCGGCGGTCACGGCCTGGCGATAGATGTGATCCTGCACGTCGCCGGCGGCGAACACGCCTGGGATCTTGGTGCGTGTGGTGCCGGCCTTGGTGAGCAGGTAGCCGTTCTCGTCCATGTCGAGGGCGTCGCGGAAAAGTTCGGTATTCGGCGTGTGGCCAATGGCGACGAACAGTCCATCGACCTTGAGGTCCGACAACGCGCCGGTCTTGACGTTTTTGACCTTGAGGCCCGTCACACTGTTGGGATCGCTGGTGCCGACGACTTCGTCGACCGCGGAATCCCAAATCACTTTGACCTTGGGATTCTCGAACAGGCGCTTCTGACCGATCTTCTCGGCCTTCAACGAATCGCGCCGGTGAATTAGCGTCACCTTGGTGGCGTGATTGGTGAGGTACAGAGCCTCTTCGACGGCGGTGTTGCCGCCGCCGACCACGGCCACTTCCTTGCCGCGGAAAAAGAAGCCGTCACAGGTGGCGCATGCCGAGACGCCGAAGCCGCGAAATTTCTGCTCCGACGGCAGGCCCAGCCAGCGTGCCGAGGCGCCGGTGGTGATGATCAGGGTCTCGCCGACGTAGGTGTCGCCGCCGTCGCCCGTGCACACAAACGGCCGCTTGCTCAGGTCGACCTTGACGATGGTGTCGGCCATCATCCGGGTGCCGACGTGCTCGGCCTGTTTCTGCATTTGCTCCATCAGCCACGGGCCCTGGATGACATTGGCGAAGCCCGGGTAGTTTTCGACATCGGTCGTGATGGTCATCTGGCCGCCGGGCTGCATGCCGTGGACGACAATCGGCGCCAGGTTGGCGCGGGCGGCGTATATGGCGGCGGTCAGGCCCGCCGGTCCCGATCCCAGGATCAGGACTTTGGAACGATGCTCGGACATAGGGTGATCTAAACGGCTGTGTTGTTCAGGAATGGTGGAGGGCCAGTCTTGCGCTGGCGCCTGACCAACATACGAACCCACCGACCGGTCCGCAATCTGCCGGGCCGGCCGGAGTGACGCATCACACCCAGATGAAACAAAACAGGAATTTCGCGTCCGGCAGGGTCTGTGTTGCATACAGCCTCTGGGCTGGGCTAGCTTTGAAATATTATTGCTTAGCCGCTCTAACGGGGAGCTGGGGTGGGTCCTATGCCGGAGACAAAGCCGGAGAAATCGCGCGCCCAGCGGGTGCGGCTCGACCGCATCGACCGCCAGCTGTTGAACGACCTGCAAGCCCAGGGCCGGATGACCAACGTCGAATTGTCGCAGCGCGCCGGGATCTCCGCGCCGCCCTGCCTCAGGCGGGTCAAGGCCCTGGAAGACTCAGGCTACATCAAGGGTTACCACGCCGAAGTCGATGCGGCGAAAATGGGCTTTACGGTCACGGTCTTCGCCCAGGTTGGCCTCAACAGCCAGGCCGAGGCCGATCTGGTGGCGTTCGAAAATCTGGTCAGGGAATGGCCGGAAGTGCGCGAGTGCCACATGCTGGCGGGCGAGACCGATTTCCTGCTCAGGATCGTCGCCAAAGACTGGGATGCCTATCAGCGGTTCGTGACCGAAAAGCTGACGGCCGCCCCCAAGGTGTCGCAGGTCAAGTCGGCGCTTGGCATTCGCAGCGCCAAAAACCTGCCTGGCGTGCCGATCGAGGTCGAACAGCCGAAACCGCCGGCGACTTGAGCTCTGGCGCCCGAATGACGCCGCGGGTTCGATGCCTCTTGCGTCTCTCACCCGTGATTCTGTGCGCGCGAGGCACGACACATTCTCAGGCGTCATCCTGGCGAAGGCCAGGATCCATGCAGGCACCTCACGCATTGCAAGATGGACCCTGGCTTTCGCCAGGGTGACAATACTTTGTCTTGATCGCAGCCGTGGGTCAGGCTCGGCACAATTGAATTTGACTGCCAGGACGTCGTAGGCCTTGCCGCTTGCGCGCTCTTGGCGCGCAAATCATGGAATGGCGGCGGGCAAGGCACACTTATTTGAATTTGACCGCCAGGACTTCGTAGGCCTTGCCGCCTGCGCGCCTTTGGCGCGCAAACCAAGAAATGGCGGCGGGCAAGGCACGCTTATTTGAATTTGACCGCCAGGACTTCGTAGGCCTTCCCGCCGCCCGGTGCGGTGACTTCGGCGGTGTCGCCGACCGTCTTGCCGATCAATGCCCGACCCAAGGGCGACTGCACGGAAATCTTCTTCTTTTTGAGATCGGCCTCGTAGGGACCGACGATTTGCAGGGTCGATTCCTCGTCGGTATCGCAATCGACCACCTTGACGGTCGCGCCAAATCGAACCGTCTTTCCCGACAGTTTGGAAACGTCGATCACATCGGCGCGGCTGATGATGTCCTCGAGTTCGAGGATGCGCCCTTCAATGAAACTCTGGCGTTCGCGCGCGGCATGATACTCGGCGTTCTCCGAGAGATCCCCGTGCTCGCGGGCTTCCGCGATCTGCTTGATGATCGACGGCCGGTCGGCCGTCTTCAAGCGGTGCAGTTCTTCCTGCAGAGGAGCCAAGCCCTCTGCCGTCATTGGCACTTTGTCCATGACGCCCAATCTCCGCGTGGCCCGAGAGCCAAAGAAACGAAAAGCCCACGCCACAAAGGCGAGGGCACCACTCAGCCCGGTATTACAGGCACGCTCTTAAAATATGACTGCAGGGGCGCGACATCAAGGGCCCCGTCACGCAGGGCCGCAATGGCCTCGGCGGCGGCGTTGGCCGCCGACATCGTCGTGAAATGGCAGATACTCTTCATCAAGGCGGTACGGCGGATATCGAAGCTGTCCTTAAGCGACCGCGCGCCTTCGGAGGTGTTCACCACCATCTGGACCTGGCCGGAGATCATCAGATCAACGCAGTGCGGCCGTCCTTCGGCGACTTTGTTGACGGCTTCGACCGATATGCCGTGCTTGGCGAGATGGGCCTGAGTGCCCCGGGTCGCAATCAACTTGAAGCCCAGCCCCGCCAGCCGTTTGGCCAATGCAATGGCCGCATCCTTGTCGCGCTCGCGGACGGAAATGAAGGCGGTGCCCTTGAGCGGCAGGTTGGTGTTAGCGGCAAGCTGTGATTTGGCGAAGGCGCGCGGGAAGTCGAGGTCGAGACCCATGACTTCGCCGGTCGACTTCATCTCCGGACCGAGCACGATATCGACGCCAGGGAACCGGTTGAAGGGGAACACTGCCTCCTTGACGGCGTAGTGTTTCTTGAGGCTTGGCGCGGAGGAGTAGTCGGCGCCGAGCTTGAAGCCCGCGAGTTTCTCGCCGGCCATGACCCGCGCCGCGATCTTGGCCACCGCCACGCCGGTCGCCTTGGCGACAAACGGCACGGTACGGCTGGCGCGCGGATTGACCTCGAGGATGTAGATAACGTTGTCCTTGATGGCGTACTGGACATTCATCAATCCGACGACCTTGAGCGCGCGGGCGAGCGCAACAGTCTGGCGACGAAGTTCATCGACCAAGGCAGGCGCCAGCGAATAGGGCGGTAGCGAGCAGGCCGAATCGCCCGAGTGGATACCGGCTTCCTCGATGTGCTCCATGATCCCGGCGACATAGACGTCGGTGCAGTCGCAGATCGCGTCGACATCGACTTCGATCGCGCCTGACAGATATGAGTCGATCAGGAGCGGATTGTCTCCGGTGACTTTCACAGCGTCGCGAATGAAGGTGTCGAGTGAGCTGTCGTCGTGGACGATGCTCATGGCGCGGCCTCCGAGCACGTACGACGGGCGAATGACCACCGGATAGCCGATTCGATTGGCGGCGGCCTTTGCCTCGGCCACGGTCATCGCCGTGCCGTTGGCCGGCTGGCGCAGCTTGAGGTCGACCAGCAGTTTCTGGAAGCGCTCGCGGTCTTCGGCGAGGTCGATCGCATCGGGCGACGTGCCGAGGATCGGAATCCCCGCGGCTTCCAGCTGTTTCGCCAACTTCAGCGGAGTCTGCCCGCCAAGCTGCACGACAACCCCAAGCACTTCGCCGTTCCTGTTTTCGGTGTGGACCAGCTCGATCACGTCCTCGGCCGTGAGTGGCTCGAAGTAGAGGCGATCCGAGGTGTCGTAGTCGGTGGAGACGGTCTCGGGGTTGCAGTTGACCATGATGGTCTCGAACCCGGCGTCTCTCAACGCAAAGGCGGCGTGGACGCAGCAGTAGTCGAATTCGATGCCTTGGCCGATGCGGTTGGGACCGCCGCCGAGGATAACGATTTTCTTGCGCGCCGACGGCTGGGCCTCGCACTCGGCCGGATTGAGGCCGTCGCCTTCGTAGCAGGAGTACATGTACGGCGTGGGCGAGGCGAACTCCGCGGCGCAGGTATCGATGCGCTTGAACACCGGCCGGATGCTGAGATTGCGGCGGGCGGCCGCGACATCGATTTCCTTGCGGCCGACCAGTTCGGCCAATCGCTTGTCGGAGAAGCCGAGCTTCTTCAGGGCCAGCATGTCCTGGGTATCGGTCGGCAGCCCTTTGGCGCGGACGCGGGCCTCGGTCGAAATAATGACTTCGACCTGCCGCACGAACCACGGATCGTACTTTGCGAGACCGCAGATCTCCTCGACCGAAATACCGACACGGAGCGCCTGGGCGGCGACAAGCAGGCGGTCGGGCCGGGGCTGCGTCAGGGCGGCGCGGAGCGCTTCCTTGTCGGTGGTCGGTTTGCCATCGTCGGCAAGCGAGATTTCGTTGAGGCCTGAGAGCCCGATGTCCATCGAGCGCAAGCCCTTCTGCAGGCTCTCGGCGAACGTCCGACCGACCGACATGGCCTCGCCGACCGACTTCATCGATGTCGTCAGCAGCGCCTTGGTGTCGGGGAATTTCTCGAACGTGAATCGCGGAATCTTGGTGATCACATAGTCGATGGTCGGCTCGAACGAGGCCGGTGTCGCCTTGGTGATGTCGTTGGTGACTTCGTCGAGGGTGTACCCCACCGCGAGCTTGGCCGCGACCTTGGCGATCGGAAAGCCTGTCGCTTTGGACGCCAGCGCCGACGAGCGCGACACGCGCGGGTTCATCTCGATCACGACCATTCGGCCGTCGGCCGGATTGATCGCGAACTGCACGTTCGAACCGCCGGTGTCGACGCCGATCTCGCGCAGGCACGCGATCGAGGCGTTGCGCATGATCTGGTATTCTTTGTCGGTCAGCGTCAGGGCAGGGGCGACCGTGATCGAGTCGCCGGTGTGAATGCCCATCGGGTCGACGTTCTCGATGGCGCAGATGATGATGCAGTTATCCTTGCGGTCGCGCACCACTTCCATCTCGAACTCTTTCCAGCCGAGAACGGATTCCTCGATCAGCACGGACTTGACGGGGGACGCGGCAAGACCGGAGGCGACGATGGCCTCGAACTCTTCGGTGTTGTAGGCGATGCCGCCGCCTTCGCCGCCCAACGTAAATGACGGCCGGATGATCGCGGGCAGGCCGGTCATGGCGAGCGCCTTGCGCGCTTCCTCCATGGTTGTGATCATCTGGCTGCGCGGACTCTCAAGGCCGATTTTTGTCATCGCGTCGCGGAACAGCTCGCGGTCCTCGGCCTTGGCGATGACGTCGCGCTTGGCGCCGATCATTTCGACGTTGTTGGCTTTGAGCACGCCCATGTCGGTCAGTTTCATCGCCGTATTGAGGGCGGTCTGACCGCCCATGGTCGGCAGCAGCGCGTCGGGTTTTTCTTTTTCGATGATCTTCGCCACCATCTCGGGCGTGATCGGCTCGACATAGGTGGCGTTTGCAAGGCCCGGGTCGGTCATGATCGTCGCCGGATTCGAGTTGACCAGGATGACGCGGTAACCCTCCTGCCTGAGCGTCTTGCACGCTTGGGCGCCGGAGTAATCGAACTCGCAGGCCTGACCGATGACGATCGGCCCGGCGCCGATGATCATGATGCTGTTGATGTCGGTGCGTTTCGGCATGGGCGTCCGTCGGGTCCGTCAGCGCTTTCCGGCGCGATGCTTGGCCATCGCGTCCGTGAATCGTTCAAAAAGGTAGTGGCTGTCCTGCGGGCCCGGTGAAGCTTCGGGATGGTACTGCACCGAGAACACAGGCTTGTCGGTGAGGCGCAGGCCTTCAACCACGCCGTCGAACAACGACGCGTGGGTTTCGACCGCGTTCTTCGGCAGCGATGCCCGATCGACACAGAAGCCGTGGTTTTGCGAAGTGATCTCGACCTTACCGGTCTCGAGGTCTTTGACCGGTTGATTTGCGCCACGATGGCCGCGCGGTAATTTGTAGGTCTTGGCGCCGACGGCCAGTGCCAGCATTTGATGTCCAAGACAGATTCCGAAAATCGGAATGCCGCTGGCAATCAATTTCTGGATCACGGGGACGGCATAGACCCCTGTCGCCGCGGGATCGCCCGGGCCGTTCGACAGGAACACCCCGTCGGGCTGATGGCGCAGGATGTCGTCGGCCGAGGTGGTGGCCGGAACAACGGTGACCTTGCAGCCGGCATCGGCCAGGCAGCGAAGAATGTTGCGCTTCACGCCGTAATCGATCGCGACCACGTTGAACGCGGGCTTGCGCCCGTCGCGATTGAGATCGCCGAATCCGCCGACGCGGTTCCAGCGGGTTTCGGACCAGGCGTAGGACTGCGCGCAGGTGACATCCTTGGCAAGGTCCATGCCGTTCAGGCCGGGCCAAGCTTTGGCCTCCTTGTGCAGCGCGCCGAGATCGAATGTACCGGCGGTGTTGTGCGCAACGACACCGTTCGGCGGGCCCTTGTCGCGAATGCGGCGTGTCAGCCGGCGGGTGTCGAGACC
>VGEM01000005.1 GCA_016869315.1 Alphaproteobacteria bacterium
CGCCGATATCTGCACGATTTACCGCAATTACAACTACAAGACCGAGGTCCTGGTGGCCTCGATCCGCCACCCGATGCACGTCGTTGCGGCGGCCAAGCTCGGCGCCCACGTCTCGACCATGCCGCCAGCGACGCTTCGCCAGCTGTTCAACCATCCGTTAACCGACAAAGGGTTAAAAGCCTTCCTCGACGACTGGGCCAAGACGGGTCAGTCGATCCTGTAGCCGCGTTAAGCGCTGCCGCGAGACCCATACAAAGGCCGGGGCCCCAAAGGCCCGGGACCGGGCGTGCGGCAGGGGAAGGGGAACCATGGCCGATCACTTCAAGCTGGAACCGCGTCCGGCAACCGCGACACCCGCGCACGAACTGCGCGAAGCCGACGTGCTGGCATATCTCAAACGCTATCCACGGGTCTTATTGAGCCAGCCCGATCTCTTTGCTTCTCTGACGCCCGAAGCACGCTTCGAGGCCGATGCGGTCGTGGTCGACATGCAGAAATTCATCGTCGAGCGCCTGCGCCGCCAAGTCGATAACCTCAAGGCCTCGAGCGAAAAAATCATCAGCAACACCCGCGCCAATATGTCGCTGGTGGAACGCACGCTCGAGTGCGCCCTCGCCTTGATCTATGCCGGCTCATACGCCGAGATCAGTCAGGTGATGCACGAAGACATGCCGCTGCACCTTGGCGTCGATGCCGTGTCGGTGGCGTTTGAGACCGATCGCGTGCCGGTCGATGCCGCGTATTTTGCACGCACGCTGCCCGAAGGAACCGTTGCGCGCTTGATCGGCGCCAACGCCTATCGCATTCGCCCCGATACCCAGGGCGAAGCTGCCATCTATGGCACCGCCGCCGGCCTGGTGCGCTCCGATGCGTTGATCAAGCTCGACGCTAGCGAAGCGCTGCCGGTCGGCGTGTTCGCCATCGGTTGCCGTAACCCAGGTTATTTCGACAAAACCCAGGGCACCGAACTGATCGCCTTCCTGGCGCAGATCGCCCGCTATGCCATCGGCCGCTGGTGGCTGACCGCGATCTGACCGATCGCCTGATCGTCTTTCCGGCCCGGCCAGATCTGGCGCGGGCGATCGAAGATTGGCGTGCCTGGCTTGCGACCGAGCGCCGCGCGTCCGCACATACCGTTGACGCCTATGCCCGCGACCTTGCGGCGTTTCTCGCGTTTCTGAGCGACCACCTCTCTGCTGAGCCCGCCGTATCGGATCTGGCCAAGCTCGCTGCCGCGGATATCCGGAGCTATCTCGCCGATCGCGCCAATCGCGGCCTCGCCCGCAGTTCGACCGCGCGCGCCATGTCGACCTTACGGGGTTTCTTCAAATTTCTCGACCGCCGCGGTATTGCCCACAATCCGGCCCTTAAAGCCGTGCGCACGCCCAAGCTGTCGCATGCGGTGCCGAAGGCGCTCAAGGAAGACGATGCGCTCGAAGCCATTCGCGCCGCTGGCGAGCTGCACGAGGTGCCGTGGATCGCGGCACGCGATCAGGCCTTGCTCCTGCTGCTCTACGGCTGCGGGCTGCGCATCGGTGAAGCGCTGTCCCTTTCCTGCGGTCAGAGTCCGCGACGGGACTCGCTTCGCGTCATGGGCAAGGGCCGCAAGGAACGAATCGTGCCCGTATTACCGATCGTTCGCGACGCCATCGCCAAATATCGCGATCTCTGCCCCTTCGTCGCCGACGCGGATGCGGCGCTGTTTGTTGGCGCTCGCGGTCAGGCGCTCAACCCGGGCGTCGTCCAGCGCCAAGTTCGGACGTTACGTGCTCAATTGGGTCTCGCTGAAACCACGACGCCGCACGCGCTGCGGCACAGCTTTGCGACGCACCTGCTTGGCAAAGGCGGCGATCTCCGCACGATTCAGGATTTGCTCGGCCATGCGTCGCTATCGACAACACAGCGTTACACCGAAGTCGATGCTGCGCGCCTCGCCAAGGTCTATCGCGCGGCGCATCCGCGGGCCAAATTGACGCCGAAGCTCAGTTCTTCAACCGATACCCGGTCTTGAAGATCCACGCGACGATCGCGAAGCAAACGACCAGAATAGCGAAGACAGCGGCGAGGCTGACTTCGATCGCCACGTCGGCAGTGCCGTAGAAACTCCAGCGGAAACCGCTGATCAAATAGACCACGGGATTGAACATCGCGATGGTCTGCCAGGCGGGTGGCAGCATGTCGATCGAGTAGAATGCGCCGCCGAGAAACGTCAGTGGCGTCACGATCAGTCCGGGGATGATCCATAGCTGCTCCCAGCTCTTGGCCCAAACGCCGAGAATGAAACCGAACAGACAGAAGGTGACCGAGGTCAGCAGCAGGAATCCAATCATCCAGACCGGATGACGAATTTCGAGCGGCACTAAGAACGCGGAGGTGGCAAGCACGAGCGCCGCAAGAATCATCGATTTCGTCACTGCCGCGCCGACAAACGAGGCGACCATCTCGACGTGCGACACCGGCGCCGACATCAGTTCGTAAATCGTGCCCGAGAATTTGTGCATCAACATGCCGAACGAGGCGTTCGACAGGCTCTCGACCAGCAGCATCAGCATCATCAACCCCGGCACGATGAAGGCGCCGTAGGCGACGCCCTCGATGGATGCCATGCGCGAGCCGATCGCCGTGCCGAAAACGATGAAGTAAAGCGAGGTACTGACGACGGGGCTCAGGATGCTTTGAATCGATGACCGCGCGAAGCGCGCCATCTCCGCCTTGTAGATCGCCCAGATGGCGAAGTGATTGATGGTGGGTGCGGTCATGGACCTCGTCCTTTCCGCTCGCTGATCAGATCGACGAAAATGTCCTCGAGCGAGCGCTGGCTGGTGTGAAGATCGCGGTACGCGATCTTCAACTCCGTCAGCCGGTGCAGGAGCCGATCAATCCCGGTGTCGGCTCCATCGGAGTCAAACGAATAGATCAGCTGATGCCCGCCCGCGCCGAGCGACAGCGGCCAATCGGCAAGTGCTGAAGGAATCGCCGCGAGCGACTGTTGTAGGTGCAATGTCAAATGCTTGCCGCCGAGCTTCTTCATCAGCGCGATCTTGTCGTCGACCACGACCATCGTGCCCTTGTTGATGACCCCGATGCGATCGGCCATCTCCTCGGCTTCCTCGATGTAGTGCGTTGTGAGAATGATGGTGACGCCCGATTCGCGCAGGCCGCGCACCTCGGCCCACAGTTCACGGCGCAGCTCGACATCGACGCTGGCAGTGGGTTCGTCGAGAAACAGGATCGTCGGTTCATGGGCAAGGGCCTTGGCGATCATGACCCGGCGCTTCATACCGCCGGAGAGTGTCATGATCTTGGCGTCGCGTTTCTCCCACAGGTGAAAGCGCTTGAGGACATCCTCGACCAACGCCGGATTGGCCGGACGACCGAACAGGCCGCGGCTGAAACTGACCGAGCCCCAGACCGATTCATACCAGTCGGTCGCCAATTCCTGCGGAACAAGGCCGATATTGAAGCGCGCCTGCCGAGACTGCGTGATGACATTGTAGCCGCCGGCGACGACCGTTCCGGAACTCGGGTTAACGATGCCGCAGACAATATTGATCAGCGTCGTCTTGCCGGCGCCATTGGGCCCGAGCAACGCGAAGATCTCGCCCCGGCGAATCTCAAGATCGATCCCCGACAGCGCGACCAGGCCGTCGGCGTAGGTCTTCGTCAGACCGGAAATAGAAATAATCGACGACATGGGTTCTTCGCGTCGGCTTCAGCCTATCCCCACGGACCGCGCCGGCGATCGCGGCCAGCGTCCGGAATTGACCCGCGGCGCCCGAGACGAACCGGGCGGTTCTCGATCTGAAAGGCGCGGCTGTAGGCAGGCTCGAACACGCGAACCTCGGGCTTCTTGAAAAAGAACACGAGGACGGCGCCCGCCACGAATCCGCCAATGTGGGCCATGTACGCGACTCCCGGCTCGCCCGGGTCGACGCCCGCCGAGCTGATGAGCTGGCCCGCGAACCAGACACCCAGCACGACCCAGGCCGGCAGATTGAGCGTGGTGATGATCAGCACGAACCACAAGAAGATGCGAATATTGGCGCGCGGGTGCAGCACCATGTAAGCGCCGAGCACGCCCGAGATGGCGCCCGAGGCGCCGATCATCGGCACTTCCGAGCCGGGCGCGACGACGATCTGGGCAAAGGCCGCCGCCACGCCGCAGACGAGGTAGAACACCAGGTAGCGCACGTGGCCAAGCGAGGCTTCGATGTTGTCGCCGAAGATCCACAAGTAGCCCATGTTTCCGATCAAATGCATCCAGCCGCCATGCAGGAACATCGAGGTGAAGATCGTCATCCAGCCCGGCAGCCGGCCGATGGCGGGATTGACCTCGACCCTGCCGAACAGATCGCCGGGGATGAGGCCGAAGGCATAGACCGCCGCCTGTTCGGCGTTGGGCGACAGCGACGCCTGCCACAGAAACACCGCGACGCAGATCGCGATCATGATGTAGTTCACGATCGGCGTGATGGTGTGCGGATTATCGTCGCGGTAGGGGAAGAACATCGAGCGGCCCGGGTCAGAGAGTGGCGATCATAGCCGATTGCGTGGCTGTCGACATGACGTGTTCGTTACCCGCCCCGCAATTTCTGGACATGGACCAACTTATCGAGCGCGATCCGCTCCATCTCCGGCGTCATGCGAAAGCCGTCATCGTGCCCTAGGCGCGCCCACTCGGCCTTGGACACCGCAAGCTTCGCGCGTTGCCGATCGAGCGCATTGCCGGGCGAGACAAACTGCTCGCAGGTCTCGACGTCGAGCTTGCGATGCTTGACCAGCCGGCGCAGGCACATGCGATAGAGCGTGTCCTCGGTGCGATGAACGCGAAAGTCGGGATGCTCGGCGTAACCGCCGATCATGTCGTGCCACAGCCGCCGAACGCAGAAATTGATCGGGTTCGACTCGTCGAGCGACTCGCGCCAATCGGGGTGGATCGGCATGTCGATGTGAAGTTGAGTGAACACGTACCCCAACGAATCGTCGTCGAGCAGCGCCCGGGCGCAGAGTTGGATGTGGTTGGGATAGAAGATGTCGTCGGCGTCGAGAAAGAAGAGCAGATTCCCCGTCGATCGCGCCACACCAAGATTGCGCGCCGCGCCGGGGCCTCCGTTCTCAGGCGCGCGAATTAGGCGGACTCGCCGGTCTCTCGCAGCATATCGCTCGACGATTGCCGCGGTGGCGTCGGTCGAGCAATCGTCGACCACGACAATGTCGACCTCGATCGCAAGCCCCAGACTGGCGCACGCATCGGCTGCGGCGATCGCGCTATCGAGCGTCCGCGCAATTGTAGCGGCCGCATTGTAGGCGGGAACAACGACGGCGGCTGAAGGCGGAATGCGGGAGGGCATGGATGGGAAACGTTGATTGCCTCATTCTGCAGGACAGGACGTACCTGACCGGACTGTCCGACAATCTGTCATTTTTCAAAACTCTTCAAAAAGTCAGTATACTCGCCTTGGACAACCTCCTTAAGGTAACTGCCATGATTCGCGCGTTCGCGCTCCTTTTCTTGGCCATCGCGTCAATGCCGGTTGCTCCGCGACCCTCTCATGCCGGTCCAAACAAAGATGAGTTTTTGACGTGCCTGGTCGAGAAGACGTCGACCTCGGATCGAACAGTGTTCTTCCGATGGCTGGTCAGGGTGATCAATTCACACCCGGACGTGCAACAGATGTCGGGCCTTTCGGGCGACGAACGATCGAAGATTGATCGCGATGCCGCGGCGTACATCGAACGGCTCGTGGCCATCGACTGCGCCGGACCCGGCCAACAGGCGGCAAAGCTTGAAGGGGTAAATGTGGTCGTCGAAGCGCTCCGACATCTTGGCGAATCCACAATGGCGGGCGTGATGCAAAACCCGGTCGTCGCGAGCGAAGGTCAGGCGTTCGCACAATACCTGGATAAGGCAAAACTCGCCGCATCGTTGGGGTTGCCGCCCGGCAAGTGACGGGCTGGCGCCTCGGAATCCGACCGACGACACGGTCAGATGTGAATCGCCCGCTTTTCAATATTCAGCGCCGCTTCCTTGACCGCCTCGCCCAATTGTGGGTGAGCGTGACAGGTGCGGGCGATGTCTTCCGACGACGCGCCCATTTCCATGGCGACCGACACTTCCATGATCAAATCGCCGGCCTCGGGGCCGATGATATGACAGCCGAGGACCTGGTCGGTCTTTTCGTCGGCCAGCACTTTGACGAAGCCGTCGGTATCGGCGTTGCAGCGGGCGCGGCTGTTGGCGGTGAAGGGGAACTTGCCGGTTTTATAACCGATGCCCTTCTCCTTGAGTTGCTCCTCGGTCTTGCCGACGCCGGCCACTTCCGGCCACGTATACACAACCGACGCAATGGCATCGTAGTTGATGTGCGCGGTGTGCCCGGCCATGATTTCGGCGCAGGAGACGCCTTCGTCCTCGGCCTTGTGCGCCAGCATCATGCCGCCGATCACATCGCCGATCGCGAAGATGCCTTCGATATTGGTTTGGAAGTGCTGATCGACGGTGACAAAGCCGCGCTTATCCATGGCAACCCCGGCCTCGGCGAGGCCGAGGCTCTGGGTGTAGGGCCGCCGGCCCACGGATACGAGCACGACATCGGCGGTCATGGTGGTCGCGGCACCGCCTTTGGCCGGCTCGATTGTGAGCGACACGCCCCCCGTGCCCGGCGTTGCCTTGGTGACTTTGTGGCCGAGCACGAATTTCATGCCCTGCTTCTCGAGGATGCGCTGCATCTGTTTGCGTACCTCGCCGTCCATCGGCGGCAGGATGACATCGAGGAACTCGATCACCGTGACCTCGGCGCCTAGGCGGCGCCAGACCGAACCCATTTCGAGGCCGATGACGCCGGCGCCAATCACCACCATCGATTTCGGCACCTTCGACAGCTTGAGCGCCCCGGTCGACGTGACAATCTGTTGTTCGTCGATGGTCAAGCCCGGCAGCGGGGTCGATTCGGACCCGGTCGCGATCATGACGTACTTGGCGGTGTAGACGGCTTCCTTACCGGACGCGTCTTTTACCGCCACCTGGTGCGCGCCCCGCGCCGCCTTGGAAATCCGGCCGGTTCCCTTGAGGTAGGTAACCTTGTTTTTCTTGAACAAAAACTCGATGCCGGTGGTGAGCTGCTTCACCACCTCGTCCTTGCGGCCCAACATGGAGGGGAGATCAAGCTCGACCTTGGCGATCTTGATGCCATGGCTGGCGAAGGAGTGATTGGCCTCCTCGAACAGGTGCGAGGACTGCAGCAGCGCCTTCGACGGAATACAGCCGACGTTGAGACACGTGCCGCCCAGCGTGCCGCGGTTCTCGACACAGGCGGTCTTGAGGCCAAGCTGCGCCGCGCGAATGGCCCCGACGTAACCGCCGGGCCCCCCGCCAATGACAATGACGTCGAAGGTGTCGGACATGATTTCAATTCCCTCTCCACGTCATTCCGGTGAAAGCCGGAATCCATCGGTCAGCAGACTTGCTGCGTGATGGGCCCCCGCTCTCGCCGGGGCGACAGTTACTGCTTAAAGCTCCAGGATCAGCCGGCCTGGGTCTTCGATCGCTTCCTTGATGCGGACCAGCGCGGTCACGGCTTCGCGGCCGTCGATGATACGGTGGTCGTAGCTGAGGGCGAGATACATCACCGGGCGCGCGACGATCGAGCCGTCATCCAACACGACGGCGCGCTGCTTGATATTGTGCATGCCGAGAATCGCCGACTGTGGCGCGTTCAGGATCGGGGTCGACAGCATCGAGCCATAGACGCCGCCGTTCGAGATGGTGAAGGTGCCGCCGGTCATGTCCTCGATGGTCAGCTTGCCGTCACGGGCCTTGCGGCCGTAACCGGAAATCTCGGCCTCGATCTCGGCAAAGGACTTGGTGTCGCAGTCACGGACTATCGGAACGACCAGACCCTGCGGCGTGCCGACCGCAACGCCGACGTCGTAATAGTTCTTGTAGACGATCTCATCGCCCTGGATTTCGGCGTTGACCGCCGGCAGCTCCTTCAGCGCCGTCACGGCCGCCTTCACGAAGAACGACATGAAGCCCATCTTCACGCCGTGCTTCTTCTCGAAGCCGTCCTTGTGCTTGGCGCGGAGCGCCATCACCGCCGACATGTCGACCTCGTTGAAGGTCGTCAGCATCGCCGCGGTGTTCTGGGCATCCTTCAGGCGCCCGGCGATACGGCGGCGGAGCCGGGTCATTTTGACCCGCTCTTCCCGCGGCTTGCGATCGGGCACCGCCGACTTGCCGGCCGGATCGCCGCCGCCGGCGATGTAGACCAGCACGTCGGCCTTGGTCAGGCGGCCGTCCTTGCCGGTCGCCGGAATCTTCTTCGGGTTGAGCCCGTGCTCGTCGACCAGATGCCGCACCGAGGGCGCCAGCGGATAATCCGACGCCTGTGAGACCTTAGGCGCCGCAACGGGCGCTGGAGCAGCGGGTTTCGGTGCGGGGGCGGCAGCCGGTGCGGCAGCCGGTGCGGCCTTGGGCGCCTCGGCCTTCGGGGCCGGGGCCGCTGCCTTGGCGGCGGCAGGCGCGGCCGCGACGGCGGCGCCGGCAGCGCCAAGCACCCCCAACAACGCGCCAACCTCGACCTCGGCGCCTTCGCCGGCCACGATCTGGCCGAGAGTTCCGGCAGCCGGGGCGTTGACCTCGACCGTCACTTTGTCGGTCTCAAGCTCGACCAGCGGCTCGTCGGCCGCGACTGCATCGCCGACTTTCTTGAACCACTTGGCGACGGTGGCTTCCTTGACCGATTCGCCCAGGGTCGGGACTTTGATTTCAACGCTCATGACGATCCTCGAGGTTCTATATGGGGTGGGCGGATCTTACTCAGCCGCCATTGTTGTGATGCGTTTGAAAGGCTGCGGAATTTCGGCGAGCGGTTTGACCAGCGCCCATTCGATCAGTTGATTCTGTTCCTTGACGTGGGTGCGCATCAGACCCGTCGCCGGAGCGGCCGCCGGCATGCGACCGGCGTAGAGCGGCCGCTTCGCCTTGATGTCGAGACCTTCCATGGCGTACTCGAGCCGGCGGTCGACGAACGTCCAATAGCCCATGTTGGCGGGTTCTTCCTGGCACCACACCACTTCGGCATTGCGGTAACGCGAGAGTTCCTTGCCGAGCGTTTCCTTCGGCCACGGATAGAGCTGCTCGACGCGGACGATGGCGACATCCTCGATCTTCTTGTCTTCGCGATACTGCAGCAAATCGTAATAGACTTTACCGGTGCACAGCACGACGCGACGAACCTTGTCGGCCGGCGCGAGTTGCGCGGTCTCGCCGATCACGCGTTGGAATCGGCCCTGCGGACCCAGCTCCGCCAGCGTCGAGACGCAGCGTTTGTGACGCAGCAGTGACTTCGGCTCGAAGATCACCAAGGGCTTCCGGAAATTGCGCCTGATCTGGCGGCGCATCGCGTGGAACAAATTCGCGGGCGTCGTGAAGTTGCAGACCTGCCAATTGTCCTGGGCCGAGAGTTGCAGGTATCGCTCGGGCCGCGCCGAGGAGTGCTCGGGCCCCTGCCCTTCGTAGCCGTGCGGCAGCAGCATCACCAACCCCGACAGCCGCAGCCACTTGGCCTCGGCCGAGTTGATGAACTGGTCGATGATCATCTGCGCGGCGTTGGAGAAATCCCCGAACTGGGCTTCCCACAACGTCAGGCAGTTGGGCTCCGCCAGCGAGTAACCGTATTCGAAGCCGAGCAACGAGAGCTCCGACAACGGACTATCAAGCACCTCAAATCGTGACTGCTTGCCGGGTCGGATGTGATTGAGCGGGATGAAGCGGTCTTCGGTATTTTGATCGACCAGCACCGAGTGGCGCTGCGAAAATGTGCCGCGCCCACAGTCCTGGCCTGACAGACGCACCGGCACGCCTTCGACCAGCAACGAGCCGTAGGCCAGGGCCTCGGCCGTCGCCCAATCGATGTCCTTGCCGGTGTCGATCGCTTCACGCTTGGCCTTGAGCTGGCGAGAAATCTTGGGATTGACCGCGACACCGTCGGGCGATCTAGAAATCGCGTGACCGATTTCCTTGAGCATGTCCATCGACACACCTGTCGCGTGCTCCTGGAATTCCTCTTCCTCGCCCATATTGGCGATGCCCTTCCAGGCGCCTTCCAACCAATCGGCCTTGTTGGGCCGGTAACTGCCGGCCGCCTCGAAGTCCGAGTCCATGTTGGTCATGAACGAGCTCATCATCCGGTCGGCTTCTTCCTGCGTGAAGAGTCCTTCCTGGACGAGGCGCTTAGCGTAGAGCGTGCGCGCGGTCGGGTGCGATTCGATTGCCTTGTACATCAAAGGCTGGGTGAATTTCGGCTCGTCGCCCTCGTTGTGACCGAAGCGGCGGTAGCAGATCATGTCGACCACCACGTCAACGCCGAATTGCTGGCGGAATTCGATCGCCATGCGGGCGCAATGCACCACGGCCTCTGGATCGTCGGCATTGCAGTGGAAAATCGGCGCCTCGACCATCTTTGCGACGTCGGTGCAGTAAAGCCCCGAGCGGCTGTATTGAGGCGTGGTGGTGAACCCGATCTGATTGTTGGTGACGACGTGGATCGTGCCGCCCGTCGTGTAGCCCTTGATTTGCGAGAAGCCGAAGCACTCGGCGATGATGCCCTGGCCGGCAAACGCGGCGTCGCCGTGGAACAGGAGGCCCATCACCTGCTTGCGCTCGGTGTCGTTCATCTGATCCTGCTTGGCGCGGACCTTGCCGAGCACGACCGGATCGACCACTTCGAGGTGAGATGGATTCGCCGTCAAAGACAGATGCACGGTGTTGCCGTCGAACTCGCGATCGGCCGACGTGCCGAGGTGGTATTTGACATCGCCCGAACCTTCGACCGAATCGGGATTTGGCGAATTGCCCTGGAATTCCGAGAATAGCGCGCTGAACGGCTTGTGCATTATGTTGACCAGCACATTGAGCCGGCCACGGTGGGCCATGCCGATCACGACCTGCTTCAAGCTGAGCTGACTGCCGCGTTTCAGGATTTGCTCGATCGCGGGAATGAACGCTTCGCCGCCATCGAGGCCAAAGCGCTTCGTGCCGGTGTACTTGATGCCGAGGAAGCGTTCGAAGCCTTCCGCCTCGGTCATGCGCTCGAGGATCGCTTTCTTGCCGGCGGGCGTGAAGCGTGGGACGAGTCGATCCGCCTCGAAGCGCTTCTGCAGCCACATGCGCTGATCGATGTCCTGAACGTGCATGTACTCGACACCGATGGTGCCGCAGTAAGTTTCTTTCAGCACAGCAATGATTTGACGGAGCGTCGCTTTTTCGAGGCCGAGAGTTCCGCCCAGCACAATTTCGCGGTCAAGGTCGGCGTCCGTGAAGCCGTGGTAAGCGTATTCGAGTTCCGGGTGCGACTGATGTTTGGTCAACTTGAGCGGATCGAGGTCGGCGAGTTGATGGCCACGTGTACGGTAGGCGCGGATGAGGGCGAGCGCCTTAATCGAGTCTTCGGCTTGCTTAAGAACAGCTTTTTGATCGACGGCGGGGGCTGCCTTTGCGCCCTTATCCTTACCGTCCTTCTTGGCGGGCGCGGCGTCAGGATCGGCGACACCGATGATCGCACCCTGGGTGGTCGACCACGACGCCCCCGACAGCTCGCGCATGATATCGGCCGGATCGTCGCCGAGATCGGCGAAGAACTTCGACCAGCTCGGGTCAACGCCTGCAGGGTTCTTGAGATACTGATTGTAGAGCTCGGCGAGGAACGTGGCGTTCGTTCCCGACAACATGGTGGCGCTCACGATTGCTTCCCTCAGGTGCGCCGCCGGCCGAATGATGGGCCCTTGCGGCGTCTTGTTTGTCAGTTGTCACTCATAGCCCAATTGCCTCGACCCGACAACGAGAGACCTGTGGATAATAGGGTCTAAAACTCAATAATTTCAGCAGATTAACCGATTTCGCCCGAGTCGGCTTCAGGCTGACGGCGAGCCCGCTTTTTCAATCTTCTTGATCATGCCGTCGACCGTAATCACCTGGCCAAAGGCGAATTCCATGGAGGCCAGTACCGCGGCCTTAACTTGCTCGGCGGTGAGCTCGCCAAGACCGCGATTACCGGTCCCGTCGCTGAGAAAGAACACTTTATAATCGCGCATGCAGGCTTCGCGCGCTGTGGTGTCGCAGCAGATGTTGGTGGCGATCCCGCCAATGATCACCGTGTCGATCCCGCGAGCACGAAGGATCAAATCGAGATCGGTGCCGGTGAAAGCGCCATAACGGGGCTTGACCAGGATCGTGTCTTTGGGATCGACCTTGAGCCGGGGCGATAACGCCACTGCGTGCGAGCCCGACGCGACCCCGCCATGCGGCATCTGGTGGCTCGCCATGTAGCTGAGAACGACATCAGAGGCGATGCCGCGATTGGCGTTGTTGGGGCGGTTCTCCTGGGCGGTATGAATCACCATGATCCCCGCCTTGCGGCAGGCCTCGCCGAGCCGGTTGGCTTGATCGACGACGAACGGCCCGTTGGGCGAGGAAATACTGTAGCCCTCGACGAACAGGTTCTGCAGATCGATGTTGATCAGCGCCGTGGTTTTTGGATTGACGTCCCAGTCGATCATCGATCCGCCTCAGGTCTCGACATCGTCGACATCGACCTGACCCGAGATGCGCCGCCGGAACAGCGAGAACGACATTCCAATGGCCATGATGGTCGCGAGCACAACGAGAACGATCCAGGTGAAAATGCTGCCCTGACCCAGCTTCAGGAGACCGAAGTCGACCGCGACCCAGATCAGCGCGCCGAAGAACGCAACTGCCAGCGACAGGCCGATGGGCCCTATCGAGTACCATGTGGCGCGGAGATACACGACGAACAGGATCAACAGCACGACCCCGACCAGCACCTTGACCGAGGTCATACCCTCGGTCTCCATCACCCAGTTGAAGAACGAATATTGGGTTGGGTTGAAGGTGCCCAGCACCGTCGCCAGCGCCAGCGCCAGCACCCAGCGCAACAAGAACCCTTCCCACGTGATCGCAGCTTTGGCCATCGCCCCCCCGACTGAAACCCCAACCCGAAGACTATCAACCTGCCGCGTCGGACGCGACCTCGATCCTGGCGCCTTTACGATCGTGCCCGACCTTGAGACGTAGCACTTGACCCTTGGTCAGCGGCAAGGGCTCGGGGAACGTGTACATCAACGGCGTCCAGTGGGGCGTGCGCGTGCTCTTCTCGCCCAGAGGTGGATTCTCGTATTCGGTCTCGCCATCGACCGCGAGCCACAGCCACTGCACGACGCCCTGGCAGCGGCCGGTCTTCGTCACAGTCACCTCGACGAGGTTGGTTCCCTCAGGCCAGCGGTCGTCTTCCTGGAAGCTGAAGCCATAGAGATCGACGGGGTCTGACAGCCAATCCAAGGCGTAGTTCGGTGCATCGAGATTCATCAGCGGCGGCGTGTAGGCGTTGAACGCCGACAGGTCGAATCCCTCGACTTTGCCGACGCGCGTCAGCGCCTCAAGCGATCCACTTTGAACCAAAGCGCCACGCATGACACCGACGGCAGGGATGACGATGGTCTCTGGTGTGCATAGTCGACGCTTAGCGTCTTCCAATGACGGCAATACATCCTCAGACAGAAGCTGACCTGAAAAAATCTCGGCGATCAATACGTCCGCAGGGCGCGGCAGATCGACGCCGATCTTCACCTCCCATGACGGCTTGTTGACGACGGCGATGCGGTCAGTGAGTCCGTTTCTCTTGATGATCTCGCGGGCCGTCACCGCGATGGCGGGGTTTGCCTCGCAGGTCACGACCTTGGCCCCGGCGCGCGCCGCCAGCATCGCCAGCAGGCCGGCGCCGGTGCCGACTTCAAACACCAAGTGCCCGCGTTTCACCTGCCGTCGAATCGCAGCGGCAAAGGCGGTGTTTCGCGCCGTATCGTTCATCATGTTGAAGTGCCAGGCCGGCGTCATCTCGGCCGCGACGACGCGCCGCATGTAGGCGAGTTCGGCATCGCCGGGGTCGAGCCTGGTTGCCTTGTCGAGATGAGACAACGCAGCATGAGTCTGGCCACGTTTCCGAGCAATACGCGCGAGACCTTCCCACCCGCCCGCATCGTCGGGATGAGCCGCAACGGCACGTTTGTAGTACTGCTCGGCGAGATCGGTCCTGTCCAGCGTCTGCGCCGCCGTGGCGGCCGCGCGCAAGGCAAACGTATTTGCCGGCGCACGCTTCAACAGCATCTTGGCAATCGCGAGCGACTTGGCCCACGCGCCGCGCCGGGCGTGACACAGCGCCAGGTCGAGGTGAGCGCCGATGCTATCCGTCGGGCGACGTTTGAGCGCACGCGTCAGATCGGCGGCGGCGTGATCGAGATCGCCAATGTCGAGACGAATTCTCCCGAGAAGGTGCCAGTGATCGCCGTTGCAGGGCCCGGCTTTCACGGCCGCCAACATATGCGACAACGCAGAGTCGAAATCGCCTTGTGGCAAGGCCAACAGCGTGAGGCCGCGCAGAGCATCAGCGCACGTCGGATCAGCGGCGAGGATGGCGCGATAGGCATCCTCGGCAGCGGCACTCTTGCCGGCGTGATGAAGGGCACGCGCGGCTTTGAGACGCGCCGAGGTGGATGGCCGCCTCTTTGCACGCCTCCTCATTTCTGGTCCGTGCGATACCAGAATCCGCCCTGCTCGCCGACAATCTGCACGGCCGACGGCGGTGCAAAATGCGCCGGAATGATCCAGGCGCCGGTGTCGGCGACGTCCTCGACAAATGCCGCTCGCGTCTTGGCCGACATCGCCCGATCGCCGCAAAAATTGCTCGACCACTGTGGCCGCTCGATCTGAACCGGGTGGTGAATGGTGTCGCCAATCAAAAAGGCGCGCTGCCTGCCGTCGTCGAGGCAAAGCGCGCAATTGCCGGGCGTGTGGCCGGGCAAACACTTGAGCCGAACGCCCGGTTCAATTTCATGATCGCCATCGACAAGCAGGGCTTGGCCGGCGTCCAGGATCGGCTGCACGGAGTCATCCCACGACCGATGATTAGCGGCCTCGTTCGATGTGCGGCGGACGTGGTCGAAGTGCTCGACCTCCTTGCGATGCATGACGTACTTGGCATTGGCAAACGTCGGCACCCAGCGACCGTTCAGCAGCCTGGTATTCCAACCGACATGGTCGGCATGAAGATGAGTGCAGAAGACGTGGGTAATGCTTTCGGCCGGCAGCCCTGCCGCGGTGAGATCGGCGAGGTAACTTCCCTTGCGCAGGTGCCACTCGGGCAGGCCTGGCCGGTGTTTGTCGTTGCCGACGCAGGTGTCGACAAGGATGCGATTCCGGGGCGTCTGCACGATCAGGCTATGGAACGAGAAAATGAGCTCGTTCGTGGCCGGGTTATAGAATCGTGGGTCCCGCGAGGTGCGCGTCGCGGCAAAGGCGTCCGGGGTCGCGTCGGGCATCAAGAAGCTGGGTGAGCGGAACGGCCCTTCCATGTCGACCACACGCGTAATCACGAAGGGTCCTGGCAAGCGCATGGGTCTGTTTTTTACCTGATTTCCCAGCCAAAGGTCGCGAGTAAGATATTGGTGCCGCGGTTCTTCTTGTGAATGCGGGCATTCGAGATGTGGGTCAAATCGACGCCGAGGCGAAAGCCGTCGCCGAAGCGCCGCGACACACCGAGACCCAGGTGGAATTGAAATGTTCCGCCGAGAAAAGTGCTGTCGCCCTTGTGGTGCGCACCAACGCCGGCGCTCGGCTCCAGTTCGACGGTGCGCGTCAGGCGGATCGGCGTGGCAAAGCCGGCAAAACCAAACGCGCCCTTGTCGGTGTTCACCATGCCGCCAGTGAGCGGTTTTAAGCCGCGGAAAGCACCGGCCTCGCCAAAGCCATCGGCGAACCGGTACTGCACGTGGAGCGCGGCCGAGCGGTTGTCGTTCGGGATGATGTCGTACATCCCGACGCCGGCCATCAGCACGCCGGGGTCTGCCGCGAGCGTTGCACGCGACAACAGCAGAACTGCAGCGAACGCCGCACACCATGTCTTTCGCACGATTGCACCCCAGTAAGCGGAGGCGTCAGCCCTTCATCGCCTTGAGCATGGTCGAACCCAGCGAAGCCGGCGACTCGGCGATATGAAATCCGGCCGACCGCATCGCCTCGAACTTGGCCGCGGCCGTGCCTTTGCCGCCCGAGATGATCGCGCCGGCATGGCCCATGCGCCGGCCTGGCGGCGCCGTGACGCCGGCGACGAACCCAACGATCGGCTTTTTCTTCTTGGCGCGCTGGTAGAATTCGGCTGCGTCTTCTTCGGCCGTGCCGCCGATTTCGCCGATCATGATGATCCCCTCGGTCGCGTCATCGCCGAGGAACATGTCGAGGCAGTCGATGAAGTTGGTGCCGTTGACCGGATCGCCGCCGATGCCGATGCAGGTCGTTTGACCGAGACCGGCGGCGGTGGTCTGCGCCACGGCCTCATACGTCAGCGTGCCCGACCGCGACACCACGCCGATCTTGCCCTTCTGATGAATGTGGCCCGGCATGATACCGATCTTGCACTCGCCCGGCGTGATAATGCCGGGGCAATTGGGCCCGATCAGGCGGGTCTTGGAACCCTGCAGCGCGCGCTTGACGCGCACCATGTCGAGCACCGGAATCCCTTCGGTGATGCACACCGCCAACGGAATTTCTGCATCGATCGCTTCGAGAATCGCATCCGCCGCGAACGGTGGGGGCACGTAGATCGCGGTGGCGTCACAACCCGTCGCCGCCCGTGCGGCCGCAACGGTATCGAACACCGGCAGATCGAGGTGCGTTGTTCCGCCTTTGCCCGGCGTCACGCCCCCAACCATCTTGGTGCCGTAGGCGATCGCTTGCTCGGAATGAAACGTGCCCTGGCTGCCGGTGAAGCCTTGGCAGATGACCTTGGTGTTCTTGTTGACGAGGACGCTCATTTGCCGGCTCCCTTGACCGCCTTGACGACTTTCTCGGCGGCGTCCGCGAGATTATCCGCGGGGATAATGGCGAGCCCCGATTCCTTCATGATCTTCTTGCCCAACTCGACGTTAGTGCCCTCGAGGCGCACGACCAGAGGTACCTTGAGGCTCATGGTCTTGGCCGCGGCGACGACACCCTCGGCAATGACATCGCAACGCATGATGCCGCCGAAAATGTTCACCAAAATCCCCTTCACGTTGGGATCCGACAGAATGATCTTGAAGGCCGTCGTGACGCGCTCCTTGGTGGCGCCGCCGCCGACGTCGAGGAAGTTCGCGGGTTCCGAACCGTAGAGCTTGATGATGTCCATCGTCGCCATGGCTAGGCCGGCGCCGTTGACCATGCAGCCGATGCTGCCGTCGAGCTTGACGTAGTTGAGGTCGGCCTTGGACGCCTCGACTTCGGTCGGGTCCTCTTCGTCCAGGTCGCGCAGCTCGACAATATCGGGATGGCGATAGAGCGCGTTTGAATCGAAATTCATCTTGGCGTCGAGCGGCAGCACGTCGCCCGCTTCGGTGACCACCAGCGGATTGATTTCAAGCATCGAGCAGTCGCTCTTGTTGAACGCCTCATAGAGCGTCGACAACAGCTTGGCGCAGGATTTGACCTGATTGCCCTGCAGCCCAAGGCCGTAGGCAATCTTGCGGGTGTGGAAACCCTGCAGGCCCGTTGCCGGATCGATCGGCAGCAGGACGATCTTCTCGGGCGTCTTGTGCGCCACGTCTTCGATATTCACGCCGCCCTCGGTCGAGGCCATGATGGTGACACGGCTGGAGCCGCGGTCGACCAGCATCGACAGGTAAAGTTCGCGAACAATCTTGCAACCGGCCTCGACGTAAACCCGCTTCACCACTTTGCCGGCCGCGCCGGACTGGATGGTGACCAGCGTCTTGCCCAGCATCTGGCCGGCGTTTTCCTTGACGTCAGAAACGGACTTGCAGACGCGCACGCCGCCTTTGTCGCCGGCCTCACTCTCCTTGAACTTGCCCTTGCCGCGACCGCCGGCGTGGATCTGCGCCTTGACCACGTAGGGCCCGGCGCCGCCGAGACGATGCGCCACCTGCTCGGCTTCGGCGGGCGTGAAGGCGACACCGCCGTCGAGCACGGGTACGCCGTACTTCTTCAGAATCTGTTTCGCCTGGTACTCATGGATATTCATGGTCGGGCGTCCCCCTGCCCGCCGGCCCGGACGCGAGTGGTTCGCGATCCCCAAAAACCGGCTTGGAATGAGGCGCCTTTATAGCACCCTGGCTGAGGGGGGATGCAACCATAAGCCCAAGAATTTCAGGGTGTTATCGGGAGATTGGCGGTCCGAATCACAAGGTGTGGTATGGTGCCTTGGTTAACCCGAGGCGACTCCATGGCCAGATCGAATACCGCGCGCAAAACAAAGAAATCGCCTGCCGAGGCCGTTCGCTCCGAATTCGATGGCCTCACCGCCGAGCAGCACGAGGACTTGATGAAGCGGCTGGCGAAGCACAAGGACAAGGGCATTGGGATTCCGTTCGACGAGGTTCTTGCCTGGCTTCGAAGCCGTGGCACCGACCATGAGTTGCCGCGACCGAAGGCCCGACGAATATTTCACGTCAAGTAGCATGCGGTCAGAACGTTGAAGCTTCTTCTTGCGGAAGCCGCGGAGCGCGACTTTGAGTCCGCCGAAGATTGGCTCACTCGGCCTGGCTCGGGGCTTCGCGCCCAGAGAAAATTGTCGGCCCTGATTATCGCGGTGTCGAATCTGATCATTGACGGCCGGCGTTGGCCCATTTACCTCCCCGCCGGCAATCCACGCATCCGAAAAAGGTCGATCGAAGGATTCACCATCATCTACGAAATCGTCGAGCCAGTGCCGACTGATTCCGGCGAGGACATCTTCATTCACGCCATCTACGGCCCCGGCCAATTCCGCGGCTGATCTGGCCTATTTCGCCAGGCTCGGATCGATCTTCTTGCAGGCGTCGACCAGGCCGCGCACGGCGCCGGCGGATTTCTCGAGCATCGCCTTCTCGTCGGCCGTCAGCGAAATCTCGACGATTTTCTCGACGCCACCGGCGCCGACAACGACCGGCACGCCGACGTAGAGATCTTTGAGGCCGTAGGGCCCATCGACGTGTACGGCGCAGGGCAGAACACGCTTTTTGTCCTTCAGGTAAGCCTCGGCCATCTGGATTGCCGAAGCGGCAGGCGCGTAGAACGCGGATCCGGTCTTCAGGAGGCCGACGATTTCGGCGCCACCGTCACGGGTGCGCTGAACGATTTTATCGATGCGCTCCTGCGTGCTCCATCCCATCTTGACGAGGTCCGGCACCGGAATGCCGGCGACCGTGGAATAGCGCGTCAGCGGCACCATCGTGTCGCCGTGGCCACCGAGCACGAAGGCGGTGACGTCCTCGACCGACACTTTGAATTCCTCGGCGAGGAAATAACGGAACCGCGCGCTGTCGAGCACACCGGCCATGCCGACCACCTTGTTGCGCGGCAGGCCTGAGAACTCGCGCAGCGCCCACACCATGGCGTCCAAGGGATTGGTGATGCAGATCACGAAGGCATTAGGAGCGTGTTTCTTGAGGCCCTCACCTACCTGGCTCATCACCTTGAGATTGATGCCGAGCAGGTCATCGCGGCTCATGCCGGGCTTACGCGGCACTCCGGCAGTGACGATGACGACGTCGGAGCCGGCGATTACCGAATAATCGCTGCCGCCTTTGTATGCGGAGTCTTTGCCTTCGACCGGAGTCGATTCGGCAATGTCGAGGCCCTTACCCTGCGGAATGCCGTCGGCAATGTCGAACAGTGCAACGTCGCCAAGTTCCTTGAGCCCGATCAGGTGTGCGAGCGTACCGCCAATGTTGCCGGCACCAACGAGGCCGATCTTTGGACGCGCCATAGGTAGTCCCCCTTCGAAACATGAGCTGTTTCACGGTTGTCGTGGTAGCGTGAATCAGCCAAGCAGGGCAAGGGTCGCGCCAGTTGTGTGTGTTCTCGCAACTGTTTGACGTGACAGCGAAAACAGGAGTGCTCCATGATCGACAAGACCACGCGACTCGTGACCGTTTTGGGCGTGATTGGGTTGATGGGCTGCGCTGCACAAACGCCCAACGCCACGAAAGCCGCGCCGGAACGGCCGCGGCTTGGCGATTTGACCGATTTCGTGCTGTTCCGCACCGACGGCGGGTCACGTAAACCCGAGCAGGTTACCGTTGAGGCGGCAGCGGACGTTCTCAAGGATTTCGATGTCGTCTTCATTGGCGAAGTCCACCGCCATCCGGGAAATCACGCCGCACAGATGGATTTGTTCCGCGCCATCCACGAGCGTGCGCCCATGATGAGCTTGTCACTCGAACAGTTCGAGCGCGACGTACAGGGCACCCTTGATGATTTCATGGCGAGCAAGATCGGCGAGGAGCCGTTCCGCAAGATGGCGCGCGCCTGGGATAATTATCCGGTAAGTTACCGCCCGCTCGTCGAGTATTCGAAAGAACACGGCTTGCCGGTCATCGCCGCTGAGGCGCCGACCATGGTGGTCCGTTGCGTCGGGCAGGAAGGCCCAGGGTTCCTCGAGCGCATGAAGCCCGAGCAGCGCGGCTGGGCGACGGCCAAGCTCAATCTCGGTGATGGGCCGTACAAGGACAAATACATGCGCTTTGCCGCCGGCGACGGCGGCCATGGCGAAGACGACGGTAAGCAAAAGGCTGCGTCATCGGGCCCGCGCGAAGCGGCGCTTCGCAGCTTTGCGGCGCAAGTGACCCGCGATGACACCATGGCCGAATCGATCTATCTGCACCTACAGAAGAATCCGGGGCGCAAGGTCGTTCACCTCAACGGCAACTTCCACTCCGAGTCATTTCTCGGCACGGCCGAGCGTCTGCAGATGCGCGATCCGAAGCTCAAGATCGCCGTCGTTAATCCGATCCAGGTCAAGACACCCGACATCACCGCGGAAGATGCTGCGACCGGGACGTTCGTGCTTGCCATCCGGCCGGCGCCGAAGAGCTACGCGAACATGGACGAGATGAGGGCCGCCATCCGCGAACAGATGAAGTTCCGGGGCGAGAACAAGTGCGAGCTTTGAGGTCGATCAATCCTCGACGTGGCGCTGCTCAAAGTAGTCGGCGGCCTGCATCTCGATCAGGCGCGACACCGTGCGGTGAAACTCGAAGCTGTTGTCGTGTCCGGCATAAAGTTCATGCGGTGGCGCACCGGCTGAACAGATCAACGCCGTGCGGTGATCGTAGAGCGCATCAACCAAGGTCACGAACCGCCGCGCCGCGTCACGCTTTTCCTGGTCCATGCGCGGAACATCTTTGAGAATGATGGTCGCGTATTGCGCCGCGATGGCGAGATAGTCGACCGGGCCCAGGGGCTTTTCGCACAACTCGGCAAACGTAAACCTGGCCACCTGGTGCGCGGCTGCAGACACCGGAATCTTTCGGCCCTGCACCAGCACGGTGTCGGGCGTTGGATTGGCATCGTCGGTCAGCCGTGACCATGCCCGGTCAAGCGCTGCGTCCGCATTTGCATCTAATGGCGTGTGATACACCGTCGATCCTGCCAATCGCCCCAGGCGATAATCCTGTCTCGCCTCCAGTTCGAGTACGTCGAGCTTGTCCTTGATCAACTGGATGAATGGGACGAAGCGCTCGCGTTGCAGGCCGTGCTTATAGAGATCGTCAGGATGGCGGTTGGACGTCGCAACCACCACGACGCCACGATCGAACAGCTTTTGGAACAAGCGGCCGACGATCATGGCGTCGGCGATGTCGCGGACTTCCAGCTCGTCGAGACACAACAGTGTCGCGCTGTCGGCGATTCCATCCGCCATGCCGGGAATGGGATCACCGGTGTCGTCGATCGGCATCTGCCGAAATCGATGTATCTCGGCGTGGATGTCGCGCATGAATTCGTGGAAGTGCACGCGCAGTTTGGCCTTGATCGACGCCGAGCGGAAGAACAGATCCATCAACATCGACTTGCCGCGACCAACGCCGCCGAACAGATAAAGTCCTTGCGGCGGCGGCCGGGCGTCGTCTTCGCCGAGACCGAACCGCGCCATCCAGCCTTTCTTGCCGGCTTTGGGCACGTACTTGGCCAGCGCATGATCGAGGCTGTTGAGGCGCTCCGCCGCCAGCTCCTGGGCTGGATCGGGCTTGATCTCGCCGCGGGCGACGAGATCACGATAGGTGGCGAGCGGTGTTTGACTCACGGTCGTTGTGGGGTCTCAAAAGCGGCACCGCCCGACTTTGCAGCCGGGCGGTTGACGTTGGCAATCCTCAGCGCCGAAACTCAGCCGTCGCTGTTAATCTTGGCAATCAAGTCACCCAGAGTTTTCTCGGCCTGATCGTTCGGCACCTGGCACGTGCCCGCCGCCGAGTGACCGCCGCCGCCGTACTTGAGGCAGAGCTCACCGACGCTGGTCTTGGACGAGCGATCGAAGATCGACTTGCCGATGGCGAACACGGTGTTGAGCTTCTTCAGGCCCCACATCACGTGGATCGAAATATTGGTCTGCGGATACAGGGCGTAGATCAGGAAGCGGTTGCAGGCCCAGATGGTTTCTTCATCGCGCAGATCGAGCACGACGAGATTCTTGTGGGTCGTGGCGCAACGCTTGATCTGTTCTTTCGCCTTCGACTCGTGCTCGACGTAAAGATCAACGCGCTCGACCACATCCGGCAGCATCAGGATCTGATCGATCGGGATTTCGACGCACTTGTCGATCAGCTCCATCATCAATTGGTAATTCGAGATGGTGAACTCGCGGAAGCGGCCCAAGCCGGTACGCGCGTCCATGATAAAGTTCATCAGATCCCAGCCTTGTGGATTGAGAACTTCGTCCTTGTTAAACTGCGCGGCGTCGCCCTTGTCGACAGCGGCCATCAACGAATCGGAAATGCGCGGCAGCTTCTTCTTGCCGCCGAAGAAATCGTAGACCACCCGCGCCGCCGAGGGCGCCTTTGAGTCAATGATGTGGTTGTCCTTCTTGCCGACGCGAACCGTCTCGGAAAGGTGGTGGTCGAACGCCACCCGCACGCCGTCGACAAAGGGCAAATTGGTGGTGAGATCGCGATTGGTGATCTCGATCACCCCATCTTGCATATCCTTCGGGTGAACAAACTTGATCTCGTCGATCAGCCTCAGTTCTCTGAGAATGGCGGAGCAAACCAGACCGTCGAAGTCACTGCGCGTTACCAGGCGGAATTTCTTGCCTTCTTTGATAATATCGTCTGCCGTGACGGGCATACAAAACTCTCCCCTCGACAACTTGTGCGTCCGGGCTGAAAGATAATGAGGTGAAAGAGGTGTGACAACGCCTCAATCGCCCGAAAAATCCGAGGGTTGAGGCATGGTGTGGCGCTTGACAGGAACGTTTCTCACGCGGGTGTGCCTGCTTGGCGCCCTGGCGGCGCTTGGCGCCTGTGGGACAGCCCCTTACGTCGATAGCCGGCGCGAGGCCGGTCAGACGACACCTGTCGGTTGGTCAACCCCTGACAGGGTCGCCATCTGCTACTCCAGCAATTCGACCACCCCGGCAGCCGTCCTCCGCCTCGCCGAGTCGGAGTGCGCCAAAACCGGGCGCACCGCCAAATTTGACAGCCAGGATGTCGGGGGTTGCGTGCTACTGGCCCCGACTCGGGCGTTTTTTCAATGCGTGGCCAAGGGATGACGGCCGTGGCTTTGGTCTTGATGTTTGTCATTGCGATTTGGGGGTCGTCGGCGCCGGTCGCGGCTCAATCGGCCTGCGATGCTCCAGGACACATGGTCATCATCGGCGGAACCGAAGACCCTGCACAGATTCCGCCGGCAGTTCGCGAGCGCGCCAAAGGATATGGCCCTGCGGTTGAGGCTCTCATCAAGAGTTACGGTGCGTCCTACATCGTTCGCGGCAAGCCGTTTCGAACTGTCGAGGGCAATTGGCCGGCATGGAAAGGCCTTGTCGTCTCGACCTGGCCCTGCCGCGAGACCGGCCAGGCGTTCTGGCATTCCGACAAATATCAGAACGAGGTGAAGCCCCTGCGCAAAGACGCGTCGCGCTACATCGTCGGCATGTTCGGCCGGCCCACGGGACATGCCAAGCAAACCGGGCAATGGACGGCCGAGGGCGGGCCCGCGAGCAAAGACATTGCCTGCGCGAAGCCGATCTATTTCCTGGTGCTGTCCGACGTGAAGGATGCCACCAAGCTCGCCGCGTATCGTCAGAAACTCACCGACACCGCGATCCAGTATTCTTATGGCGCGATCGACGTCACCTTGGGTTCGCCGGTTGAGGACCTGGAAGGCAGTTGGCCCAAAACCTTGGGCGCGAAGCTAACGCGCTGGCCCTGCGTCGAGGCGTTCGATGCTTTCTACAATTCAACGCGATACCAAACCGAGATCAAACCCGTTCGCCACGGCGCTGCCGAGTTCACGGCGGTGCTGATAGAGCCCGTCCGCGAGTAATAGCTACGCCGCCAGCAGTGTAATCCGGCCCCGGCGCCGCCGTGGCGCGGCTCGGACGACAATCTCGATATCCCGGCTCAAGGCATTCAGCAGATTCATCAGCCGTTCAATTGAGAATCCCTCAATCTTGTAATTGCGGATCAGGGATACTTTCGACTGTGGAATCGAAAGCACGCGAGCCGCTGCCTGCTGCTTTAACTTGCGAGCGTCGAGCGCTTTGTTGATCTGAACCGCGAGGAAAATCTTTGCCGCGACTTCTTCGGCATCGTGAAAGCCGAGATCAGCCAAGACGTTGGTCGTTCCTCTGGTGATTTCGAATTCCATCATCAGATTTCTCCTGAGGCCATAAGGGCACTGTAGTCCAATTGTGCCGCCTTCAAGCGCAGCCTAACCAATTCGACATCTGTCCGAGGCGTCGAGATGCCTGACTTCGACTTTTTCTTGAACGCATGAAGGACATAAAAAATGCTTCTCAAAGCGGACCGTGTATACCGCCCTGAACGCATCACCGAAATATCCCTGGACGACTTCGAAGACTCCCGGACCAATCCCTTTCCATGGTTTCGCATTTGTGGCCTTCACTCCATATTGCGCAGCCATCAATGATCGACCGATCGCGCGCTGAACTTCTCGCGGAAATTCGTTGTATCGACGCTTCGAGTCACCGACCCAGTCCAGTTGAACGGGCTTCGGCGGCTGAGCACGCTGCATGCCTCATTATACCAGAATTAGAATATTTACCAACTGCGCCTTGACGCCAAAGCGTAGCGACGCTTCGAAAACGTCGTTTTATCTACCCCTGCCGCTCGACCATCTTCGACTTGATGTCGGCGATGGCTTTGGCGGGGTTGAGACCTTTCGGGCAGGTCTGGGTGCAGTTCATGATGGTGTGGCAGCGATAGAGCCGGAACGGATCCTCAAGATTGTCGAGACGCTCGCCGGTGGCCTCATCGCGGCTGTCGTTGATCCAGCGCGACGCCTGGAGAAGGATCGCAGGGCCGAGATACTTGTCGCCGTTCCACCAATAGCTCGGGCAGCTTGTCGAACAGCAGAAACAGAGGATGCACTCCCACAACCCGTCGAGCTTGGCGCGCTCGTCCGGAGACTGCCGCCGCTCGGCATTGGGCGGCGCCGGTGTGTCGGACTTCATCCACGGCTCGATCGAGGCGTACTGCGCGTAAACATGAGTAAGATCGGGCACCAGGTCCTTGATCACGTCCATGTGCGGCAGCGGGTAGACCTTCACGTCGCCATTGCACTCGTCGATCGGCTTCAGACAGGCGAGCGTATTGCGCCCATCGATGTTCATAGCGCATGAGCCGCAGATGCCTTCGCGGCACGAGCGGCGCAACGTCAGCGTCTGATCCATCTCGTCCTTGATCTTGAGCAGCGCGTCCAGGACCATGGGACCACAGGTGTCCATGTCAACGTCGTAGGTGTCGATGCGCGGGTTGTCGCCCTTGTCGGGATCGTAGCGGTAGACCTGGAAGCGGCGAACATTCTTGGCCCCGGCCGGCGCGGCATGCGCCTTGCCCTTCTGGACCTCGGAATTCTTCGGCAGAAACATTTCGACCATGTGATCCTCGATCGCTGATCAATACACCCGCGCCTTGGGCGGGATGTATTTGACTTCGTTGGTAAGCGTATAGGTATGCACCGGACGGTAATCGAGCCGCACCTTCTGCTTGTCGTCGACGTAAGCCAGCGTGTGCTTCATCCAATTTTGATCGTCGCGGTTCGGATAGTCCTCATGGGCATGCGCGCCACGGCTTTCGTGACGCGCCTCGCCGCCGACAATGGTGGCAAGCGCACACGGAATGAGGTTGTACAGTTCAAGCGCCTCGATGAGGTCGGTGTTGAAGATCAGGCTGCGATCGCTGACTTTGAGATCCTTCAGCGACTGCGCCACTTGATCCATCTTCTCGGCACCCTGCTTCAAGGTCTTCGAGGTGCGGAACACGGCGGCGTCGTTCTGCATGGCGCGCTGCATGTTCTTGCGGATCATCGCCGTCGTCATTGAGCCATTGGCATTGCGGGCGCGGTCGAGCGTCGCCAACGCGCGATCAGCGGAATCTTTTGGCAAGGGCCGGTGCGGCGTGCCGGGCTTGATGATGTCCTTGGCGCGGAGCGCCGCGGCGCGGCCAAACACGACGAGGTCGAGCAAGGAATTCGTGCCCAATCGATTGGCGCCGTGGACCGAAACGCAGGCTGCTTCGCCGACGGCCATCAACCCGGGCAAAACATTTTCGGGCTTGCCGGGCTTGGGATCGATTGCTTCCGCCATGTAGTTGGTCGGCACGCCACCCATGTTGTAGTGCACCGTCGGCAGAACCGGGATCGGCGCCTTGGTGGCATCGACGCCGGCGAAGACCTTCGCCGTCTCGGTGATACCCGGAAGCAGCTGATACAGCACTTCGCCGCCGAGGTGCTCCAAGTGGAGCATGATGTGGTCTTTCTCGGGGCCGACGCCGCGGCCTTCGCGAATCTCCATGGTCATGGCGCGTGAGACGACGTCGCGCGAGGCCAAGTCCTTGGCGGTCGGCGCGTAGCGCTCCATGAAGCGGTCGCCTTCGGAGTTCGTCAGATAGCCGCCTTCGCCGCGAGCGCCTTCGGTGATCAGCACGCCGGCGCCATAAACCCCCGTGGGGTGAAATTGCACGAACTCCATGTCCTGCAACGGCAGGCCGGCCCTCGCCACCATGCCCGAGCCATCGCCGGTGCAGGTGTGCGCCGACGTGCACGAGAAGTACGCACGGCCATAGCCGCCGGTCGCGAGCACGGTCTGATGCGCGCGGAACCGATGCAGTGTGCCGGTCGCCATATCGAGAGCGACAACGCCGCGACAGCCTTCGCCGTCCATCAACAGATCGATGGCGAAATACTCGACAAAGAACTCGGCGTTGTACTTGAGGCTCTGCTGATAGAGCGTGTGCAGGATGGCGTGGCCGGTGCTATCGGCCGCCGCGCAGGCGCGTTGCACCGGCGCTTCGCCAAAGTTTCGCATATGGCCGCCAAAGGGGCGCTGATAGATCTTGCCGTCAGGCGTGCGCGAGAAAGGCACGCCGGCGTGCTCGAGCTCGTACACCGCGGGGATCGCCTCGCGGCACATGTACTCGATGGCGTCCTGGTCGCCGAGCCAGTCGGAGCCCTTGACCGTGTCGTACATGTGCCAGACCCAATTGTCCTCGGCCATGTTGCCAAGGGCGGCACCGATGCCGCCTTGGGCGGCGACGGTGTGGCTGCGGGTTGGGAACACTTTAGTGATGCAGGCGGTCTTGAGGCCCTGCTGGACCATGCCGAATGTGGCGCGCAGACCGGCGCCGCCGGCGCCAACGACAATCACGTCATAGTCGTGATCGATGATCGGGTATGCGGAAGGTGTTGAAACCATGGCTCAGCGTCCGAAGGCGACAATCAGGATGGAAACGATGCTGAGGGCACCTAGCCCATAGCACAGAAACTTGACGATCATGTTGATGGCAATGCGCGTCGCGTGACCGACGACGTAATCCTCGAACACCACTTGCAGGCCAAGCTGGGCATGATGAAACCCAACCGCGACAACCAGGGTCATCAGCGTCGCGTTGATGGGCGATGAGAGCCAACCGGTAAATGCGGCGAGGTCGCCGCCCGCCAAACCCAACAGTGAATAAACGAACCAAATGGTGAGCGGGATCAACGCCACCGCGGTGACGCGTTGCGCCCACCAGTGATGGGTTCCTTCCTTGGCTGATCCAAGTCCACGGACCCGGCCAAGCGGAGAGCGAAGAGAATTATTCGATGGATTCATGTGCCGGCCCTCACGCCACAAGCCAGGTGATGGCCGTCAGCACGATCGCACCGGCCAGCACCATCTTGTCCGACCGCTGCGCATCAGCGATCTTGAACCCCTTGCCCGCATCCCAGAACAAGTGGCGAATGCCATTGCAGAGATGGAAGTAGAGCGCGAAGGAAAATCCGAACAGTACAAGTTGGCCAAACCACGACGACGCAATTCCTTGGAACTGCGCATAGGCGTCGGCGCCAACGGCGGCAGCGGTCAACCAATAGGCAAGGCCAACCAACCCGACAGCGAGGCCGCCCCCGGTGATGCGATGACTGATCGATAGAAGCGCCGTCAGCGGCAGGCGGTAAACTTGCAGATGCGGCGACAGTGGCCGAGCGGTCGGCTTAGCGGCAGACGACATGGCGGGTTAAACCCCAAGTTTTTTAGAAAAATCAACCCCGCGGCGCCCGCCTTGGAGCGACCATAGGTTTAGTCCCGCACCCCCCTCAAGTCAAACCAAGACGCTGAGAAATTAGAGGTTTTCAGGCTCCGCGTTGCCGTTCCTGGCGAATCGCGCCACCATACGCAGGGGAGAGATCGTTCATGATAAGGCTCGCCACCACGGCATTTGCGTTGCTCTCGGGCCTTGCCTGGTCTCAGAGTCTGTCGGCGGAGAGAACAGGGCCGAACAAAAACATCGTCCGGTCGGCCGAAGGAACAATTCTTTATCGGCGCCTGAAGGATCAGTCCGTTCGTGGTCACGAGCGCTGGCGATTGATGGTTCATCCGGACGGAACGCGCACATTGATCACCCATAACGATATCTTTGATCGGCATGTCGTGATGAATGCCATCATTCGGGTGAGGGCTGATTTTTATCCGGTCGAGTCCATGGTCGCCTACTGGAACGATGGCCGGTTCAAAGGAACCGGATTGTTCAGGATCGCAGATGGGTTCATGTACGCCGAGATCGTTGGACCCGAGGGCCGCATGACCCAGCGCCTTGCCGTCGACCGGGATCGCCTTTCGATCCTGACGCACCCGCTGGCGGTCGATGGCTGGCATGGCGGTTCCTATGACCGAGCCAAAGGCGGCGCCCAGGCGATTCCGGTGATCAACCTCGACGCCATCGCCGAAGGGCCGCGGCCCGTGTTCGGCAGCTCATTCAAGCAAACCTGGCACCTGAAAGGCACCGAGAAGATCACCGTGCCGGCCGGCACCTTCGAAGCCGAGCGCTATGACGTCGGCGACTTCCAAGTCTGGACCATGGGCCCCGATCGAATACTGGTGCGGTTCAGCTGGCCCAAATTCGGCAACGAATATGTTCTCGAGACCTACTCCAGCAACCCCAAGTGAAGGACGGGCAATGTTCAAAGTCACCGCGCTGATCGCAGCTTCTTTTGTCGCCACAGCCGCCATGGCCCAGGCCCCCGCTGGCGGCGCGCCCGAGAATACCGGGCCCAACAAGTCGATCGTTCGCTGGGCCGAGGGCAAGTATCTCTATCAAACTGCCGACGGCAAGCGTGAGCGTGGCAGCGAGACGTTCCGTCTCAATGTTCATCCCGACGGCACGCGCACCTTGATCATGTCGAACGACATTTCGGCGCGGAGCAACATTTACTCGGTCATCCTGCGGGTGGCCGAGAATTTCCGTCCGCTTCAGTCCTACGTCACCTACTGGACCGACACCGGCTACAAAGGCTCGTCGTTCATGACGGTCAGCGGCAACCGCGTCGAAACTCTGGCCGATGGTCCGACCGGACGCGTGACTCAGTCGGTCGCGGCGCCGGAAAAAGTGTCGATCGGCACGCACCCGGTCGCGGGCGACGGCTGGCATATGTGGTACGAGGACCCGGCGTCGAAAACTGAGCAGACCGCGGGCACGCTTTATAGCGTCGAATCAAGCAGCGATCTGGCCAAGCCAGTCGTGGGCCAGATGCTGCCGTTCAAGTTCACCATCATTGGCAAAGAAAAAATCACCGTACCGGCGGGGACATTCGACACCGTCAAGTACCGGATCGGTTCGACGGATATCTGGGTGCTGATGCCGGATCGCCTCGTCATCCGTTCGACCAACACCGCGCGTGGCAACGACTATGTCCTGACCGAATTCAAATCGGGCGATAATGCGAAAAAGTGATGTCGTCGATCAATCGTCTCGCGATCTTTGCGGCAGGTTTGCTGTCGATCTCTGAGGCCGCGGCGCAGGCGCAGAACGCCAATATCGTTCGCTGGGCCGCCGGCACCATTGCCTATCGGGTGGCGAGCACCGGCGTGGTCAATGGCTACGAGCATTGGCGCTTGACGGTGTATCCCGACGGCGCGCGCACGATGGCAGCCGATGTCGCGTATGCCCCACGTGACGTCGCGCGCCACGTGATCCATCGCATCGACGCTGGCTGGCGGCCGATCGAGACCTACGCGCTGTATTGGATTGGCGGCCAATGGAAAGGCTCGGCCCTGGTTTCGCGGACAAGCGATGGGCTACAGGTCGCGGCAACGACGCCGATGGGGCCGAAGAACCAAGGTCTCGCGACGCCGGATCACATTGCTATCGTGCCACATCTTCTGGCAGTCGACAGCTGGCGCGCGCATCACGTCGACAAGAGCAATCCCGCTCCGCAACCGGTGACATCTTACAATTTCAATGCACTTGGAGACGGCCCCGATGCGCTGCTTGGGCGCGTGATGGATTATCGCATCAGGTACGTTGGCCCCGAACGCGTCACCGTGGCTGCCGGAACGTTCGCGACGGAGCACTATAAGATCGAGGATGCGGTCGATCTCTTCCTCACGGGCGAGGATCATTTGGTCGTGAAGTTCATCTACGCGGCGATTGACCGCGAACACCACCTCGTTTCTTTTGAACA
>VGEM01000006.1 GCA_016869315.1 Alphaproteobacteria bacterium
CAGGTGAGTGCGGCGGACGCGCCCGAGTTCTATCGTCTGGTCGAGCAGCTGGCCGCACGCGCTGAATTGCCGATGCCGAAGGTGTACGTGATCGATACCCCGCAACCGAACGCTTTCGCCACCGGCCGAAACCCCGAGAACGCAGCCGTTGCCGCCACCACCGGCTTGCTGCAATCGCTGTCGTACGAGGAAATCGCCGGCGTCATGGCCCACGAGCTCGCGCACGTGAAGAACCGGGATACCCTGGTGATGACCATCACCGCGACCATTGCCGGCGCCATCGGCATGCTCGCCAACTTCGCGTTTCTGTTTCGTGGCGGCGACAGTCGCAACAATCCGCTCGGCGCGGTCGGCATTCTCGTCGCCATGATCCTGGCGCCGATCGCGGCGACGTTGGTGCAGCTCGCCATCTCGCGCACGCGCGAGTACGGCGCCGATCGCGGCGGCGCCGAGATCTGTGGGAGTCCACTTTGGCTCGCGTCCGCCCTTCAGAAATTGGAGAGCGGCGCGCGGCGGATCGACAATCACGCCGCCGAAGCCAATCCGGCGACCGCGCACCTCTTTATCGTCAATCCATTGCACGCCCATGCGGCCGATAGCCTGTTCGCCACCCACCCATCGACCGCAAATCGTGTTGCGCGTCTGTCCGAGCTGGCCGGAGGTGCGACACCGCCGGCGCCTCAACGTCGTCGGGGGCTTTGGGGCTAGTCGGCCGGGTTGAGTTTGCACCTCGCTCCCGTCTGCCGTTAAATGACGGCCAACGGGGAGGCGGGACGATGACGCGGGTACAGGTGCGACGCGATTATGCCGACGGACGGTTCGGCCAGATGCACTACCGGATCGCGCGACCTCAACATGATTCCGGCAAGCCGCCGCTGCTCTGTTTTCACATGAGCCCGAACTCGGGCCGCATCTACAATACTTTTATCGGCGCCATGGGCGCGGATCGCGTGGCCGTCGCCCCCGACACCCCCGGGTTCGGGGATTCCGATCCGCCGTCGCTGCCGCCCGGCATCGAGGACTTTGCCGCGGCCATCGGCGATCTGATGGATCAGCTCAAGCTGCGCCAAGTCGATGTCATGGGCTACCACACCGGTTCCGAGACCTGCGTCGCGCTGGCGCTGGCGCGCCCCCAGCAGGTTCGAAAACTGATTCTCACCTCGGCACCGATTTTTTCCGCCGAAGAACTGGCCGAGCATCGCAATCGCTACGCCCACGAGCCGCTATCCGAAGACGGCTCCCATCTCGTCAAGAAGTGGAAAGGTCATTTGTTCTGGTGCGGCCCTGGCAAAACCCGCGAGATGCTCGGCGAAGAATTCAACGACGCCATTCGCAACCCGATGATCTCGTGGTGGGGCCACAACGCGGCCTTCAATTACGACATGGCCGGTCAAATGCCGAAAGTGACGCAGCCGATGTTGGTGCTGAACCCGGACGACGATCTTTACACCCACACCTTGCGTGCCGAAGGCAAGATGCAGCGCGGCCGCATTCTCCACCTCAAGGGCTGGGGCCACGGCTATCTCAACGTCCACACCGACGAAGCGGCGAAGATCGTTCGTGGCTTTCTGGACGGGGAGGGTTGATCGTCATGGCACGTGTCACTAAGCACTATATTGACGGCCGCTTCGGTCAGATGCATTACCGCCGCGCCGCGCCTGCACGCGACAACGGCAAGGCGCCGCTGCTCATGTTCCACATGAGCCCCTATTCAAGCGTGATCTATGACACCATCATGGCGATGCTTGGCGATCAGCGCCTGACCATCGCCATCGACACGCCCGGCTTCGGCAATTCCGATCCGCCGCCGTCACCGCCGGAAGTGCCCGATTATGCCGCTGCCATGGGCGAGGTCATGGACTCGCTGAAACTGCGCGGCGTCGACCTGTTTGGGTTTCATACCGGTTCGAAAATCGCCCTTGAACTCGCGATTCAGCGCCCAGCCCAGGTTCGAAAAATCGTCACGGTCTCGGCCTCGATCTTCACCGACGCCGAGTTGGCCGAACATCGCGACACCTACAAGAAAACCGAACTCACCGACGACGGCTCCCACCTCGTGAAATGGTGGCAGTCGGCGAAGCGCTGGAGCATGAAGGGCCGCACGTCGGAACAGATCGCCAAAGTGTTCTATGCCCGCACCATGGCGCCCTCGATTTCCTGGTGGGGCCATCGCGCCGCGTTCAATTACAAGACGGCGGACGCGCTGCCCAAAGTCGGACACCCGATCCTGATCCTCAATCCGGAAGATGATATCTGGACCCTGACGCCGCGCGCCAAGCCATTGCTCAGAAATGGTCGCATCCACGATTTGCCCGGGTGGAGTCACGGCTTTCTTGATATGAAACCGGTCGAGACAGCGACATTGATTCAGGATTTTCTCGACGAACCTGCATGAGGTTGACCATGGAACGACGCTTCTTCATTGGCGGAACACTGAGCACAATCGCATTGTCGGCGCGGGCGCAGGACGGCGCGATGGCCAAGCCCAATGTGTTGCTGGCTGGCGCGACCGGCAACAATGGCTCGGTCATTCTGAAGGCGCTGCAAGCGCTGCCGGGCGAGCCTTATTACGTCAAGGCGATGACGCGCGACTCCGCCGCGGCCGTCTCGAAATTCGGTTCGATCGCAAATTTCTACGACGCCGACGTGCTGAAGCCCGACACGGTCAAGAAGGTGATGGAAAACGTCAGCTACGTGATCGACGCCAAGGCTGCGACCGGCGTTCTCGGCGACAATCGGCCGGAGGCGGTCGATCTCGAAGGCACCAAAAACATGGTCGCGGCGGCAAAGGCGGCCGGCGTGAAGCGTTATGTGATCATCACGTCGTCGGTGTCGGGACAAAAGGATCACTTCCTGAACAAGATCGGCCGCAACGTTCTCATCTACAAGGGCCTGGCCGAGGAAGAGCTTTACAAATCCGGAATTCCCTATGTCGTGGTCGGGCCGACAGCAATGAACGACGATCCGCCCGGCAAGGAGATCAAGTTGATTCCCCGCAGCCAATACGTCGCCGGCATGAAGATCACCCGCGCCGACACGGCGGCGGTGTGCATCGAGGCGATGACCAATCCTGCGGCAGCCAACAGAGTGTTCTCCATTCACAACGGCGAAGGCCCGGCCAGCGATGCCTGGAAGGCGAGCTTTGCCGCCCTGCCGGCGACGTGACGGCACGGGCCAGCGCCTATCGGCTCCTGCAAGGAGCGCTTCGGTCACGCCGTGCGGTCGACGACAGTTTCGATGAGGCGGTCACGGCGCTTGAGCCGCGTGATCGCGCTTTCGTTCGGTTGCTGGTTGCGACCTGCCTGAGACGACTTGGCCAAATCGACGACATCTTGAAACGGTTCGTCACCGACCCGCCACCGCCGGCCGAAGACGCGCTCCGCATTGGCGCGACACAGGCCTTATTCCTAGACACGCCCGTCCACGCTGCCGTTTCGACCACCGTCGAGCTGGTCAAGCGCAAGGGTCAGGATCGGCTCGTCGGCCTGGTCAATGCGGTGATGCGCAAGGTGGCGGGCGATGGCAAGGCGGTGCTCGCCGACCAGGACGAAGCCCGGCTCAACACACCGGCGTGGCTGCTTGATCGGTGGACCGCAGCATTTGGCGATGCCGCCGCGCGTGCCATTGCCGGCGCGCATCTCTTCGAACCGCCGCTCGATCTGACCACAAAGACCGACGATATGCCGGTTGCGGGCGCAACCCGCCTGCCAACCGGAACCTGGCGGCTCGCGACCGGCGGACGGATCGAAGATATCGCGGGATTTAAAGAGGGCGCGTGGTGGATCCAGGATGCGGCCGCCGCGTTGCCCGCCAAGATCCTGCTGGGCGCGCTCGGCGGCGATCGCCGCGTCATCGATCTCTGCGCCGCGCCCGGCGGCAAGACGGCGCAGCTCGCGGCGGCCGGCTGCAAAGTCACGGCAATCGATCTGTCCAAGCCGCGCATGGCGCTGCTCAAGGACAATCTGAAGCGCCTCGATTTGCCGGCCGAGACGGTTGTCGCCGACGTCAAAAATTGGAAACCGCCGACGTTGGTCGACGGCGTACTGCTTGATGCGCCATGCTCGGCGACGGGAACGATCCGCCGACACCCCGATCTCCCCTACATCAAGCGCGCGGAAGACTTTGCCCGCTTCCCCGAAATTCAAAGCGCGTTGCTCGCGAATGCGGCCACGATGGTGAAGCCGGGTGGCGTGCTGGTGTACAGCGTCTGCGCTCTTGAGCCGGCCGAAGGCGAGGGCGTGATCGACGCGTTCCTGGCGGCGAACCCAACCTGGCGTCGCCGAAAGATCGCGCCCGGCGTGATCGGCGATCAATCCGAGTTCCTCACCGCCAATGGCGATCTCAGAACGCTGCCCTCAATGTGGGCCGAGCATGGCGGACTCGATGGATTCTACGCGGCCCTGCTGACGCGCGCGGATTGATCAAAGCTCCTGCCCGTAGAGATGCAGCAGTGTCGGTCCGCGCTGCCATTCGCCGAGACGGCGCGAGCCCAATCGTTCAGCCACTGAAATTGATCGCGTATTGTCGGGGTTGATGACGTGAATCACCTTGGTCCACTTTAAGATCGTGCGGGCATGAAACAATGCGCGGCGAGCGGCTTCGATGGCGAATCCTTTGCCCTAAGCCGGCTTGGCCAGCGTCCAGCCGATCTCCGGTTCCGGCCAGCCCTCGGGATACCAATGGCCGCACCAGCCAATACAACGTCCCGACGCTTTCTCTTCCAACGCCCACATGCCGTACCCACAAAGTTCCCAATGGCCCTGAAAGGTCGCCATCATCCGCCAGGCGTAAGCGCGGTCCTGCGCCTTGTTGTCGAAGGTGATGTAGCGCGCCACGTCTTGATCGGCGCACAGCGTCGCGATGTCGTTGGTGTCGGTCTGACGCCACTCGCGCAGGATCAGGCGCTCGGTCTCGAGGCGCGGGATCGCGGTCATTATTTTTTCGGCGGCTCGAACCGTGGTGGGCCCTCGGCCGGCAGGTAATCGAGTTGGGTCATCATACCCATGGCATCCTCGTTGCCCCAGCGGGCGCGGAATTTGCCGTCCTTAATCAGATAAATGTCGGTGCCGGTGACGCTGTAGGACTTCCCCGTCGCCGGCTTACCGAAATAAGGCCCGGTCGACGTGCCGGTGACGGTCGACCGCACGATCACATAGTCGCCGGCACAAATCAGCATGTCGTTCCTGACCTTGCGATCCGGAAACGCGCCCTTGAGCAGCGTCAGGTACTGCCGGATGGCATCGGGCCCTTGCGCCGCACCGGGCGGCGCCGAGTGGTTGACGTACTCGGGCGCGATCATCTGATCGATCAGCTCCATGCACCCGCCGTTCACCACCCACTCGAGTTCCTTGAGGTAGGTCTCGCGATTGAGCTCGTGACCTTTGCACGAGGGGTCCATGGCTTCGGGCGTGGCAAGGCTGTCGGCACGGGCGGAAGCCGAAGCGACCGACATCGCCAGCACAACGGTCATCATCCTTAAAGTCACGGCAACGCTCCCCGTCAGATGTTGTAGAGGTCCGACTTGTAGAGGGCGCGCACGACGGGGTCGGCGTACCACTTCACCGTCTCTTCGAGACCGCGCCTGAAGCCGTCGCGCCCCGCGTACGCCGGTGACCAGCCAAACAATTTCCTGGCCTTGTCGGTGCCGGCCCACAGCCGCTCGACCTCGCTCGCGTCCGGCCGCATCCGTTGATCGTCGCTGACGATCTCGACCTTGGCGCCCATGATCTCGGCGATCATTTTCGCCGTGTCGCCGACCGAGATTTCGAAACCCGATCCGATATTGACGACTTCCCCGATCGCCGCATCGCTCTCGGCCATGGCGATGAAACCCGCCACCGTGTCGCTGACGTGGCTGAAGTCCCGCGTCGGATGCAGCGCGCCGAGCCTGATCTGCTTCGCCCCCGCCAAGATTTGCGTGATGACGGTCGGGATCACCGCGCGCGCCGATTGGCGCGGGCCGTAGGTGTTGAACGGGCGGATCACGGCAACCGGCGTGCCGAAGGCGCGACGGAACGACAGCGCGATCTGATCGGCGCCGATCTTGCTGGCGGAATAGGGCGACTGGCCTTGCAGCGGATGATCTTCGTCGATCGGCACGCGCCGGGCGGTGCCGTAGACTTCGCTGGTGGACGTGACGATGCAGCGCGCGACTCGCTGATCCTGTGCCGCCTGGACGACGTTGAGCGTCCCGGTGACGTTGGTGTCCACATACATCGCAGGCGAGTGATAGGAGTAGGGGATCGAGACCAGTGCCGCCAGGTGCAGCACCGTGTCGCAACCCGTCATGGCGGTCGCAACACCGTGTGGATCGCACACGTTGCCGGAAAAGACATCGAGTTTCGATCGGATGCTGTCATCCGCACGGTCGAGCCAGCCCCATGAGTTGAAGCTGTTGTAGAGCACGAAGGCGCGGACATCGCGGCCCTGGCGAACCAAAGCCTCGACCAGGTGCGAGCCGATGAATCCATCGGCGCCGGTGACCAGTATTTTTCCCAAAGACTTCACGCCGCTTCTCCGGCCGTTGGCTTTCGTGCCCGAACGAAAATGTAATCGCCGCGGCGCTCGGAGTTGAGCAGAAACAGGCCATAAAGGAAGTGACAAAGCAGTTTTCTCAAGGGGCCAAACCGGCCGCCGGTGCCGGCGTTACCGAGTGCGTCGAGAAGATTGCGATAGAGCGGAGAATAGAGCGGAAAACCCCATTCAATCGAACGCTCGATCACCAGCCCGACATTGGCGATCTTGGCCGCGAGCTCGCCGGCGGCGTAATTCCGGACATGACCGATCTTGGCTTCGAAGGCCCGCATGCGGCCCTGAAGCGTCGCGACGATCAATCGTCCGCCCGGCGCAACCATGGCCGCCATGTTCAAGAACGCCGCACGGTCGTCTTCGATGTGTTCGACCACATCCGCCGACACCACGAGGTCGAAATTCCCGCCCAGGCGCTCCCGGGCGACATCGAGGGCCGTGAGGGCTGCCCCCGGCAACGCTGCGCGCGCGAGTCCCAGAGCCGATTCAGACAACTCGATGCCGGCCAGGGTCGCGCCAGCGTGTGCGGCGCCCAACGCTTTCAGCAGCGACCCTTCGCCACAGCCGACATCGAGAATGCTCTTCGGCGAAAGATCGCCGGCAAGCTGGCACATCAATCGACGCGAATGCCGCGCCATGGGGCCGAACAGGCGCATGTCGTCCCACTGACCCTGCCACAAAGTGTCATAGGCGACCGTCGTCATGCGCGGCGTTCCTCGGCCATGCGATGCAAAATAGCTCGCCAGCTCTTGGCGGCGCGTGTCCAGCTGAACTGCCGGGTGACATGGGTTCGCGCCGCTCGGCCCATGGCGATGCGGGACTCCGAGTCGTCAATCATCTGTGCCAACGCCGCGAGCAATGCCGGCGGATGCTCGGGCGGCACGATCAACCCGTTGACGCCATCACTGATCACGTCGCGGATGCCGGGAACGTCGCTGCAGATCACCGGCAGACCCGTGGCCATCGCCTCGAGCATGGCGTTCGACATGCCTTCGTCGCGCGACGGCAGAACGAAGACGTCCGCCGTACGATAAATCGCGGCAAGTTTGTCCTTGCCGGTCCAGCCCAGAAACTTGATCCGATCGAGCACGCCGTTTCGCGTGGCCTGAGCCACCAACGCCGTCCACTCGGGTCCGTCGCCGGCGAGCGACAAGGTCCAAAGAACATCCCGCGGCAAAAGCGACAGGGCGTCGAGCAATACGTCGAGCCCCTTCTGGCGAACGAGGCGGCCGACGAAGAGGAGGTTGATCACATCGCCGGTATCGTAATCGATCTTGGCGGTGCCCGTATCGACCGCGACCCCGGCCGGGATCACGCCGATCTCGACATCGGGGGCGTGCGCCCGCGCCAACGCGGCGAGGCCCTCCGAGTTGGCGACCACGGCCGACGCGTCGCGCCAAAGTCCGCGGATCATCCCGCCGGTGATCTTGTGCCAGTACTTGAGCTGATCGGGCGTGAAGCCCGGCACATCGCCGCCCTGAAGCGAGATCGCGTAGGGAATTCCGCGGCGCCGTTTCAGCCACCACGCGGCTGGCGCCGTCGGCAGGGCGAAAAAGGCAAGTGCCGCTTCAATCCTGAGCGCGCGGGCGAGCCAGGGCCCATGGGCAGCCGCCGCGAGCGCATAGGCCACCATCTCGGCAACCGAGCTGCTGTCGGGCCGTTGGCGCATGGCGGGAATGCGGTGAAGCCGCACACCGGCGTCGTCGGCTTCACGCGGCAGATCGCCCCAGGCGGCCGTGAGCACGTGGACCTCGTCACCCATGGCCGCGAGTTCGCGGCCAATATGCATGGTGGCGTTGCCGCCGCCACCGCCGAGCGGCGGGTACTCGTAGTTCATCAACAGGATGCGGCGGCTTTGCGACACGATGGCGCGGCAATGAAACCCGGTGGAGAGCGAGCAGGTATCAGACTATAGGAAGACGGGCCAGCACCGACAGCCAACCTTGGACGCATTCGTTGTGATCGATATTCCTGCAGATTCGACAGGTACCAAACGACGGGCCTGGGTGTGGTTCGCAATCAAGGGCGCGGTCAGTCTGGGGTTGATGATTTTCATGCTCAACCAGATTTCGCTCGGCGATGCGGTTGCGGCGATGACCCAGATATCTTTCGGCGCGCTTCTTCTGGCCTGGGCGCTGGTTGTCGTTGCTCACGGTGTTAACGCGCTCAGGCTGCGCACCTTTCTGCCGGGGATCGGCGCCTGGCCCGCGCTCCGCTTCACATTTATTGGCACGTTCTATTCGACTGTCCTGCCAAGCCAATTGGCCGGCGACGCCATCAAGGCCGTCCGCCTTGCCCGCGCCAATAACGATGCCGGCCAGGCTGTCTCTGCGGTGGTCCGCGACAAAATCATGGGCCTCGCCGCCCTGATCGCCTTGTCCCTCGCGGCCGTTCCGTTCTCCGGCATGCCGGCCAGCGCCGAGACCACCGGCGTACTCGGAGTCGCGCTCGCGGCGACGGCCGGCTTGTGGTTCGCCCTCGATCGCCTGCCCCAAAATGGAATGTGGGCGCGCCTCGCCAAGATTCTACCGCGGGCCGCCGATGTCGGCCTGACGCGCCGGCAGTTGATGACAAACTTTCTGTGGGGCGTGGTGTTTCAAGCGCTGGTCGTCGGCATCTTCATCGCCGTCGGCGTCGATCTTGGGCTTTCGATTTCCACCGGCGCCTGGGTGGTGGTGATTGGCGTGGTCTCGGTGATCCTGCTGTTGCCGGTGACCGTTGCCGGGATCGGCCTGCGTGAAGGCTCGCTGGTCGGACTGATGGGCGCCTTGGGTCAGGATACGACCGCGACGCTCGCCATGTCGCTCGTGATCCTGATGCTCAGTCTTGCCGCGGCGGGTGTCGGGCTCGTCTTCGACCTCACCAGCCGGGACCGGGTGACGTGAACAAAATATAGCGTCCCCTTATCTCACGACATCGCGTCAAGGGCGCCGTTGCCGGCGAAAACCATTGCTGCCGCGATCGCCAATATGATCCAGGCGGGATGTTTGCCTCGCGTTCCCCAGACCCAATAGACAGCCGACACAGCCAATGTCGCGCCAATCGCGAGGAGCGCCAACTGCGCCGCCTGGCGCGTTGGTCCCAGCATGGCGATCAGTGCAAGCAGGGCGCCAAACCCCAAACCGAGCAATGACACGAGGTGCCATGTGCTCCAAAGCGAGTCCCATCGTCGTTCCGGCAGCAAATCGAGCGCCCGCCGTTCGGACCGCCGGTCGGCACGCAGATGCCTGAAGATCAAGTATTCGCCGATCACCGTATGCGCGACCGCAAGCAGGATCAGCAACGCGGCCGCGCCGAGCAGCATCATGTTCATGGTCGAATCCCCTTTGCTGCGGCCGCCCGAAGGCGTCGATCAGACATTCTAGAGCATGCCTGAGATGCCGATACGGCCTGATGTGGTTCGCCCTCGATCGCTTGCCCCAAAGTGGAGTGTGAGTGTGCCTTTCCAAGATCTTGCCGCGGGCCACCGATGTCGGCCTGAAGCGCCGGTATCTTCATTGCCGTCGGTGTCGATGTGGTGGCGACTGGCATGGTCTCAATGATCCTGCCGTTCAGTCTTGCCGCCGCGGGCGTCTGACTGACTTTCGATCTCACCGGGCGGGACCGGGTGTGGTGACCATCAAATATTGCGCGCCGTCAGCATTTACTGTAGATACATTTAATGGCGAATTCGTGGGACGAGCGTAAACGGGCCAGAACGCTGGTCGAACGCGGCCTCGACTTTGCCGACGCCGAAGTTGTCTTCGCAGGACTTCATTTTACGCGGCGCGACGATCGCCGCGAGTACGGCGAGGACCGGTTCATCACGGCGGGCTTTCTGCGGGCAAGGTTTGTCGTCATCACTTGGACGACACGCGGCCGCGGGCGGCGGATCATTTCAATGAGGTACGGACATGACAAGGAAAAGACGCGCTTCCGCCGCCAAATGGTCTGACCCAGACGAAGCTCCGGAACTGACCGCCGATTGGTTTCGCAAGGCCGATCTCTACCACGGCAAGGCCTTGGTTCGCCGGGGTCGGCCGCGTCTCGCTGCGCCCAAACGATTGACAAGTCTCAGGCTAGACCCCGATGTCCTTGCTCATTTTCGAAAATCAGGCGCGGGCTGGCAGTCCCGAATCAACCTCGCCCTGCGCAAGGCCGCGGGTCTCGGCAAGCGCTGATGATTATTCTCCACGCCGCACCGTGATGATCAGCGGTGTCCAGCCGCCGGTGGCAATTAACAGCCATGCGGCAAGGCGATTGAGTCTCAGCGCCTTGGCGATCCCGAGCAACCTGCCGACCACGCCGAGGCCCATCCAGCGCGCCACATCGGCGGCGATCATGCGCTCGCGGAACTTGTCTTCGCCAAGGGTCAGGGTGGTGTGCGGAATGTCGCGCGCGATCTGACCAAGGTTTCGCCGCACCCAGCCTGGATTGATCTCGGTGCGGATGGTCGTGGCAAAAGCGGGATCGCGCCGGTAAATCCATCTCATCCACCAGCAGAAGAAAGCGTTGGAAAAAATCGGCGGGTGAAACGCGGCGTAGTGACCGTCGAAGTAGGAGCGGTAGTTCGGGCAAACAATCTGGGCGACGCCACCCGGCTTCAGCACGCGGAGCGCCTCGCGCAAAACCTGGGCTGGGTCATCCGTGTGTTCCAAAACGTTCGACGAATAGACAACGTCGAAATGCCGGTCTGGAAACGGCAAATTCTCGCCCCGGGCGTTGACGATCCGAGTGGGCTCGAGGCCATTTGCGGCGATCAGGTCGCGGGCGATGGCGGCCGACTGGTCGAAGCCTTCGCCCTCGGGCTCGATGCCCCAGGCCTCGACCTTGAATTTCCTGCGCCAGACAATGTGGGTGACGCCGCAACCGGCGCCGATTTCAAGAACGGTCTTGCAGGCGAGGTCGGCATATGGCGCGAGCACGGCCGCCTGGTCCTCGGCCTTGCGCGGATCGAGCGTGTCGGCGGCAAACTTCGCCGGGTCGATCCGCATCAGGTGCTCAAAGTAGCGGCCCTGGCCGTCGCGGACGCGCGCCAAGGCGTCTTCGGTGATGGTGCAGTGTGGCGTCGAGAGGGCCGCGGCCGTCATGGCGCCGCCGGTGACCGCTGCAATCCATGAGCCAACGCCATCCAGCTCCACAGCGCCAGGCGCTCATCGCTCTTCCGGTTTTGATGGCTGCGCCAGCGGGCGGCCAGCGGAGCGTCATCGACATCGCCGAGCAGGCCCCAGCGTGGCATGGGCATCTGTCGCAGCCAGCGCGCCAAGGGAATGCCGAAGCCCTTCTTGGGTCGCCGAACGATGGCCCGCGGCAGCCGGGTGCGCACGGCGCGTTTCAAGATCCATTTGTTGGTGCCGCCCTTGAGTTTCACCGACCACGGCAGGCGCCGCGCGAAATCGACGACCTCATTGTCGAGAAAAGGTGTTCTTGCTTCGAGCGAGACCCGCATGCTGGCGCGGTCCGATTTCACCAGAATGCCATCGGCCAGATAGAAGCGCGTGTAGAACTCGAGCACGCGATCGATCAGGTGCGGACTCTTGGCGTGGTCCCAGGCGTCGATCGCCTCGCTGTAGAGATCTTCCGCGCTGACCGGTGTTTTCATCAGCTCGGAAATCTCATCGGGCTGCAAGGGCGCGAGCCATAAGGGGTTCCACAACGCTGGCGGCGCGGCGAGGCCCTTGAGGCCGCGGCCCATTACGAAATCGAAGCTCATATTGTCGTCCGACGCCGGCAATCGAGCCGCGATCATCTTGATGGCGGCATGCAGCGGTTTCGGGACGTGGCGCTGATACCATGCGGCGCGCTTCAGCATGCGGAAGGGATCATACCCCGCAAAAAGTTCGTCGCCGCCATCGCCGGTCAAGGCAACGGTGACGTGCTTGCGGGCGAAGGCCGACAGCAATGCGGTCGGAAGGATCGAGCTGTCGCCGATCGGCTCGCCCAGATCGGCCAGAATTTCGGGCACCATGTCGCGGAGCGATTCGAGCTCGCAGGTTTCGACATGGTGCGTGGTGCCGATGTGGCGGGACACGGCCGCGGCGAATTCCGACTCGTCGAAGCTCTCTTCGCGAAAGCCAATCGAGAATGTCTTGATCGAAGCCGCCGGGCGATGGTCGGCGGCAAAACTTGCGACGGTTCCGGAATCGACGCCGCCCGACAGAAAGATCCCGAGCGGCACGTCGCTATCGAGGCGCCCCTTGACGGCGCGCGACAACCGCTGGCCCAGCTCGGCCGCCCAATCGTCGGGTTTGCCGGGCGGCGCCGCGTCGGGTTCAATCGAAAAACGCCAGTAGGCGCGGCGAATGGTCGAGCGGTCGACCGCCGACACTTTCCATACTTCGCCGGCCGGAAATTTCTCGATGTCGCGATAGGGCGTGTGATGGGCAGGGAAGAACCCGTGCGCGAAAAATTTGCGCACGCCCTGGTTCGAAAGCTGCGCGGCGCGATGGATGGGATGGGCCAGCAGTGCCGGCAGTTCGGAGGCAAACACGAAACCGCCGCCGGCCACGGAAAAGAACAGCGGCTTCTCGCCGAAACGGTCGCGCGCCATGACCAGGGATTTGCGGTGACGATCGTAGAGAGCCACCGCGAACATTCCGTTCAAGCGCGGAAACAATTCGGTGTCCCAGGTCTTGTAGCCGTGCAGCAGGACTTCGGTATCGGAGTGATCCGTGCGAAAGCGGCAGCCGGCGGCTTCAAGTTCGCGGCGAAGCTCGCGATGATTATAGATCTCGCCGTTGTAAACGACGCAGAGATCGCCGGTGGCATCCCACATCGGCTGCTGACCCGCCGCCGGATCGATCACCGCCAGGCGCCTGTTGCCGAGAAACACCGGCAGATGCTGGTCGGCGAAGTAGCCTTCGCCGTCCGGGCCTCGATGAATCAGCTTCGCCGTCATGCGCCGGATGTCGTCGGCGCCGCCGCGGCCGATGAAACCGGCAATCCCGCACATCGGCTTTACCGCCGCCCGGCCGCCGCGGGCGGGTCCGGCAAATTGATCGATTCTTTGATGGTGTAGGGCCGCTTGCCTTGCGCCTCGAAGTAGGTGCGCACCAGCACCTCCGCGAGCAGGCCCATCAGCAAACACATCACGCCGGTGATGAAGCCCAAGGTGAACAACAGCGGCAACGGCGTCTGCACAAAGGAGGTTGCTTCAAAAAACTTCAGATAAAGCGCCCACAGACCTGCGACGAATGACACCGCGAAAAAGAACAATCCGGTGGCGCCGAACACGTAAATCGGTTTGGTCTGATAGCGGGTGAGAAACTTCACCACCATCAGATCGAGCAGCACCTTGAACGCCCGCTCGAACCCGTACTTGGAACGTCCATGCCGGCGCAGGCGATGCGCCACCTCGAGCTCGGCGATCCGTGCGCCCTGCCAGGCCGCATAGATCGGAACGAAGCGATGCATTTCGCCGTAGAGCCTGACATCGTCGAGGACTTCGCGACGATAGGCCTTCAGCGTGCAGCCGGTGTCGTTGAGGCGGACCCCCGACACGGCGGCGATCAGACGGTTGGCGACGCGGCTCGGCAAGGTGCGCGAGGCGTAGTCGTCTTGACGATCTCTGCGCCAGCCCGAGACCACATCAAAGCCTTCGTCGAGTTTGGCGAGCAGGCGCGGGATATCGGCGGGGTCGTTCTGCTGGTCGCCGTCCATCGGCACGATGATGCCGCCAGAGGCATGGTCGATGCCGGCCATAAGCGCCGCCGTCTGTCCGGCGCCGCGTCGAAACGAGAGAACCTTGATGTGCGGATTCGCTGCGGCCGCCGCCTTCAAGGCAGTCAACGTCTCATCGGTCGATCCATCGTCGACGAAAACCGCTTCCCATTGCCGCGCCTGCCCGCCCATCGCGCCAACGAGCGCGTCGATCAACGGTTTCACGTTGGCCGCCTCGTCGCGCATCGGCACGATCACCGACACCATGTCGGCGGAGGTGGATTGTCGGGTCAGGGGGCGTGCTCCCTCAGAAAACAGGGCGGTTGTTGCATGACTGGGGCCCGTGGGATCAAGCAAAAACTGCCTTCAAATGCCGCAGCGCGCCGACATCGAGGTCACCAGATCCGCCGCCTCGTTGTTGACGATATGCTGGATGAAGCCCTCAAAAGGCTCATTGAGCAGGATGTTGACGTGAAACTGGGTCGAATCCGGCGTTCGCCCGAGGATTTCGAGGAAGTTCGCGGCTGACACCAACGCCGAGGTATGCGGCTTGATGGGCGCCGACAGCGCCAGGCTGCCGATCTCGGCGCCGGTGCGAGAGTCCCGAACCGTCAGCTGTGGCGTCGCATCCGTGGCGGCGGTGTTGTGAATCACCAAGAAGCTCTTGTAATCGCGGATCAGCGAGGTGTGGACATTTCCGATATACCGATTTGTGTCGGCCGCCACCGCGCAATAGGTCAGGTTGCTCAACGTCTGGCGCGGCTGATTCCACAAGACGTGCTGGACGTAACCGTTGAAGGGCGCATCGACGAAAAGCGAATAAAAAGGCGACGATGACGTGGCTGCCGTGATGGGCGGAACAGCCTCCTGCTCGATCGTCTGGACCGTGGTTTGCAGCGACGACAATCCGAGGATCGATTTGGTCCATACGCCAACGCGTTGGCCGTTGACGTCGTCATAGATGCTGACGGTGACCGTGCCGGCGGACTGGTCGTTGTTCAGAAATCGCATGAACGACAGCGCGCTCTGGTTTCGCGAACTGAACACGCCCGGGACAACGACACCGCTGATGCCGCCGGCGCCGATCCGATCCAGCGCGCCGTTGATATCGAGGCGTGGCGTGGTCCAGCTCCACGTTGGCAGCGACGACGCGATCCCGCCCGTTTTGAGCGCGGTTTCGATCTCGGCCGCGGTCGCGGCCGGCTTGGCCGACTTGAGGATGGCGACCGCGCCGGCCACATGCGGCGTCGACGCCGACGTGCCCGACTTGACTGAATAGCCGTTGCCAAGTTCGGCCGAGCGGATCGACGCGCCAGGGGCCAGCATGTCAACCTCGGCCGCCTGGTTGGCGGCAGAATCGGGCGTCGTGCCAACGACGGTCGCGACCGATACGATGGTCGAGATGCATCCGGGCGTGTCGACCTTGCCCAGTTGATTCGCGTTTCCGCTGGCCGCAACCGTGAGCACCCCCAAGGAGCGGAGCGAATCGACGGCGGGCTTGCGAATGTCGTTGTCGCAGGCGCCCGACACTGCCTCGCCGCCGAGGCTCATGTTCACGGCGGCGATTTTCTGCGCGGTGGCGATCGAGATGACATGGTTGAGCGCGCTCAAGACGGCCGAGGTATAGGCCCTGAGGCAGCTCGACTGCCCGTCGCAGTCGGCCGTGGTGTTCAGAATAGAGAACACTTGGATCGGCACGAGATTGGCCTCGTAAGCGACGCCCCGCAGGGTCGTGGTGCCCAAGGTATCGTTGCCGACCGCGATGCCCGCGACGTGCGAGCCGTGCGAGCACACGTTGAGCGCGCCACCGCAGTTGGAGCTGGCCGCGCCCGAGGACGTCGACGTCGTCGAGCCATTTGGGCAGAGCGACTGATCGCCCGATTTGACCCGATCCGAGAAACACGCCTCGGCCGTGATCTTGCCAAGAAACATGTCGTGGTTCCGGTCGATGCCGTCGTCGAGCACGGCAACCGCGGTGTTGCGCCCGGTAAAGCCACGGTTCCACGCACGATCGGCGCCGACCGCGCCGACCGATCCCGATAGAAGCGCTTGTTCGGGCGCGTTTGAAGCGGCCTCCGCTCCCGCCGGCAGCGCCACGGCCTCGAGCCGCACGTGCGCCAGCTCGGACAGCGACTGCAATGCTTTCAACGGCTTGTTGAGGGTGATCCCGGCGACGTCGGGCGCATCCATCACGTCATCGAGCGTCGCGGCATCGACGCGCAGCACGACATAGGGGAGGTGATCGAAGCCGCGATCGATCTCGATCCCGCGCGCGTCGAGCTCGGCCGTCACGGCCACGCGCGCCGCCGCGATTCGCTCGCGCCGGGCTTCGAGCGCATCAAGCTGCGCCCTTGGGTCCGGGCCGTTTGAACCGGTTATGGCGAGGGCGCGCTCGCGGGCGCGAAGCGAGGCCGGTGTCTCGCTGACTTTCAGCGCGACGATCACACTGGCGTCGCCCTCGCGGGCAAGCGCGGCCCGAATTTCGGCGATGGCTGGCGTCTCGCCGACGGCGGCCATGACCGCGGGCCCGTGCAGAACGGCCGCCAGAACGATGCAGCAAAACGATAGGATGCGAATACGCATGAATGATCTCCGGGGTCGTGCCGCAGCCGTATCCGGTCGACGCAGAAGACCGAGGCCGGCCCCGTTCAACGCTCGAGGCCCGCCCTTGGTTCAGGAAGATGGCCTTATTTTAGGGCAAAGATATGGCCCGACAAGCGCTTGAGCGGGTATAGATGACGGGCGGAAGTGAGGAAGGAAACGCCGATGAAACGGGCTTTCGTTCTGGCGATCCTGGCTGCGGCAATGGCCCAGCCGGCGCGCGCCGATTGCACGGTCGCCGATATCCCGTCGGCCGGCATCACCGGATTCCAAGAAGCGGTGATTAGCGTCGGCGATCTCGATCAGGCGGTCGCCACCTGGCGCGAAGTCGGCGACTTCGAGGTGATCTGCCGGGGCAAGGCCAGCGCGAGCCAACGCACATTTTGGGGTCAGGCCGCGACCGATACCGACGAAGTGGTGCTCCGCAAGCGCGGCATGACCCGAGGGCTGATCCGGCTCGTCAGATTCAACGGCGTCAAGCAAGTGCACATCCGGTCCGCCGGCATGTCGTGGGACACGGGCGGAATCTACGACCTCTATATGTACGTCGACAACGCGGCGACGATTTTCGAGCAACTCCGCGCCCGCGGCTGGCAGTCCTTCACCGATCCGGTGCAATACACCTTGGGCCCCTTCACCATCACCGAGGTCATGATGCGCGGGCCCAACGGCGAAGTGCTCTGCCTGATGCAGCGCGACGCGCCGGCATACAACAAGGAAGAATTCGGCCTCGTCGCCGGTAGCGGCAAGGGCTTCGGCTGGCCATTCAATACCGCGCTCGTTCATCGCGACATGACGGCCTACGACAGGCTGTTCGGCGAGGTGCTGGGATGGAAGATGCACCTGGGCGGCGACAGTAAGTCGCAGCCCCCCGGCGAGAACCCGCTCGGAATTCCGCTCAATCTCGCCCAAACCACGTCGCGCAAGTTCGCCGCCTACGCGCCGCACCCGACCGACCGCAACGGTTCGATCCAAGGCATTGCCAACATCGGTCTCGACGGCCGCGACTTCTCCGATCGGGCTGAAGCGCCGAACATCGGCATCCTCACCGTGCGGGTGCCGGTGCCCGATCTCGCGGCGTTCGAAAAAGACTTTGTCGCCAAGGGCGGCGTGGTTGCCGTGCCGGCGCAAGACGTCGATCTGCCGCCCTATGGCAAGACGCGCATGCTGGCGATCAAAGCGCCGAATGGGGCGCGCATCGAGTTCTTTGCCCAAGAATGAAACTCGTCCTGCTCGCACTGGCGCTTCTGATCGGTGGACCCATAGCCGCCGCCGAAACGATGTCGCTCAAGCTCATGGCCAACGCGCCGCCCGGCGGCCCGGGCGACAAGCTCTGGCAGATGTTCAAGGACAACCTTCACGCCAAGGCTGGCGACCGGTTTGGTGTCGAACTTCTCGTGCATGGCCAGGTTGGCGGCGATGACGTCGTGTTTCCCGCCATCCGCCGCGGCCGCGGCCAGATGGGCATTGCCGGCGAGAATGGTTACGCCCAGGCGATCCCCGAAGCCTCGGTGCTCAATCTGCCGTTTCTGTTCTCGTCGGTCGACGAGTGCGATTTCGTCTACGACACGGTGTGGACGCCGGAAGCGCAGAAAATCGCCATGTCTCGCGACATCGTTCTGCTGCAGTGGGTCGAGATCGGCTGGATGCAGGTCTATGGGCAGAAGCCGGTTCTGACGCCCGACGATACCAAGGGCTATCGCATGCGCGCCCTGCCTTACGAGGCAAGCCAGGCGTTCCTCCGCACCGTCGGTGCGGACACGATTGTGCTTCCCACTCCCGACGTCATCCCATCGCTGCAAACCGGAATGATTGCCGGGGGCGAGTCTTCGCTGTTGATGTATCTCCGGTCGGGCTTCGCCCAATACGCCGGCCACCTGACGTTGACCAACCATTCCTATGGAACATCGGGATTGTTCGCCAACAAGAAGTGGCTCGAGGGCCTGTCGGCCGATGATCGCGCCATTGTATCAACCGCATTTCCCGACCAGGCATTCATTCGCGCCGACACGCGACAGTCGCTGATTCAAGAACTTGAGGCCGGAAAGACGCGTGGCATCACGGTGCACGAACTGACGCCGGCGCAACGGACGCGCTGGGAAGAGGCGGCCAAGCCCATGCATCGCGCCGTGCTCGACCGGCTCGGGCCCGAGGCGGCGCGGATTTACGACCTCGTTCAAAAAGGCAGACAAGATTTCGCAGCGAGGGGACGGTGATGCGGAACGCCATGATTTTTGCGGCGGCGTTGTGGTCGACAGTTGCGTTGGCGCAGACCGAAGTGGTCGTGGTCGGCAATACGCCGCCGGGCGGCGCCGGCGACAAGACCTGGCGCGCGTTCGCCGAGACTTTGAACGCCAAGGCGCCCGGCCGGTTCACGATGAAGATGCTGGTGCGCGGCGAACTTGGCGGCGACGACCAGGGCTTTCCCGCCATTCGGCGCGGTCGCGGCCATATCGGCATCGCCGGTGAAAGCGGCTACTCGCAGACTTTGCCGGAAGCGTCGGTCCTCAATTTGCCGTTTCTGTTTTCCTCGGCCGATGAATGCGACTTCGTTTTCGACACGGTCTGGACGCCGGAGGCCCAAAAACTGGCGACCGCACGCGGCATCACGCTGCTGCAGTGGGTCGAAATCGGCTGGCTCGAACTTTTTGGCAAGAAGCCGATCCTGGTTCCGGGCGATACCAAGGGCTATCGCATGCGCGCGTTTCCCTATGAGGCGTCGCAGATGTTTCTCAAAACGGTGGGCGCCGACGCGATCGTGCTTGCGACCCCCGACGTGATCCCGGGATTGCAGACCGGACTGGTTGCGGGTGGCGAATTTTCGCTGCTGTCTTACTTGCGCTTCTCGATTTTCTCCGAGGCGCCGCATTTGACGCTGACCGAGCACTCGTACGCTGTGTCGGGGTTGTTCGCGAACACACAGTACCTCAACAAGCTCAGCCCCGAAGATCGCGCGGCGCTGACCTCCGCGTTCCCCGACACGCCAACCACGCGCCGCGTGACGCGGGCCGATCTTGCCCAGGAACTCGAAGACGGCACCAAGAAAGGCGTGATCGTGCACCGCATCACGCCCGAGCAGCGCGCGCTGTGGGCCGATGCGGCGCGGCCGATTCACCAGGCCGTGATCGAACGGCTCGGCCCCGAGGCCGCACGGATTTATGATCTGGTTCAAGAAGGCAAGAAACTCTACGCGGCGCGGGCCGCGGGAAAGTAGGGAGTAGCGGCCCATGTCGACATCGGACACATCGTTCTTCGGCCACCCCAAAGGCCTCTCGACCCTGTTCTTCACTGAGATGTGGGAACGGTTCAGTTATTACGGTCTTCGCGCACTGCTGATTCTTTATATGACTGCGGCGGTGGCCGAAGGTGGCCTCGGCTGGGATGTCGGCACGGCCGGCGCCATTTATGGGACCTACACCGCGCTGGTCTATCTGATGAGCGTGCCGGGCGGCTGGCTCGCTGACAAGGTTTTCGGCCAGCGCCGCGCCGTGCTCTACGGCGGCATCTCGATCGCGGCCGGGCACTTCTCGATGGCGACGCCGATACCGGCGTTTTTTGTACTCGGGCTGGCGCTCATTATCATTGGCACCGGTCTCCTGAAGCCGAATATTTCGGCCATTGTCGGCCAACTCTATGCGTCAACAGATGAACGACGCGACGCCGGCTTTTCGATTTTCTACATGGGTATCAACCTCGGCGCCTTTCTCGGACCGTTCATCACCGGCTATCTGGCCCAGGATCCTGGCTGGCGCGAGACGCTGACGGGCTGGGGCATGAACCCCGCCAACGCCTGGCATTGGGGTTTCGGCGCCGCTGGTGTCGGCATGACGCTCGGGCTTATTCAATATGTCCTGGGCGCGAAGAACCTTGGCGAGGCCGGCGTTGCCGCGAGCGGGGCGTCGACCCCCGAGCTCGCTCGGCATTTCCGCCGCCGCGCGGTGCAGTACGCTGGCGCGGCGGTCGCGGTTCTCGTTGTCTTCGCGCTGCTCGCGGCGCTCGGCGCCATCACGGTGACCGCGACCCTGATTCGTGACGTCGTCGGCGCATCGTTGCTCGTCATCACGGTCGTCTTCTTCGGCATGCTGTTCCTGGATAAATCGTGGACGACGGAAGAACGCGGCCGGCTCTGGGTGATCTTTCTCTTCTTTTTGGCCGCGGCGCTGTTTTGGTCGGTGTTCGATCAGGCCGGCTCGACCATGAATCTATTCGCCGATCGCAACACCGAAAACACGCTGTTCGGTTGGGCGTTTCCATCGAGCTGGTATCAGTCGCTCAATCCGCTCTACATCATCTTGTTCGCGCCCGTATTCGCCGCCGTGTGGCAGGGTCTCGGCGCGCGCCAGCCGTCGGCGCCGGTCAAGTTGGCGGTCGCGCTGATCGGCGCCGCGGTCAGTTTCTGGGTGCTGGCGGCGGCCGCCATGATCAGCGGCGAAGAAGGCCGCGTCAGCCCGCTCTGGCTGGTTGGCATATATCTCATCCAAACCTGGGCCGAGCTGTGCCTCAGCCCGGTCGGGCTCAGCTCCATGTCCAAACTTGCGCCCGCGAAGATCGTCGGCGCGATGATGGGGGTATGGTTCCTCGGCACATCGGTGGGCAATTTCTTCGCCGGCCAGATGGCGACGTTCTACGACTCACTGCCGCTGGCCCAGTTGTTTGGCGCCGTCAGCGTGATGCCGCTGGTGCTTGGCATTCTCATGCTTGTTTTCGCGCAACGGATCGTCGCCAAGATGGGCGGTGTGCGTTAGAACGCGCTTCATGTCGCGTCTTGAGATCAAGCCGTTGTCAGCCGTCGCAGGCGCCGAGGTGATCGGCCTCGACGGCAATGTGCCCATTGCCGACGCCGATTTCGCGCGCGTCCACAAGGCATGGCTCGACAGTTGTGTCATCGTCTTTCGCGATCAGCGGCTTTCGCCCGACGCTCACGAATCTTTCAGCGCCAGGTTCGGCCCGCTCAAGGGCCATGTTCTCAAGCAGTATCTGCTGCCCGGCCGTCAGTTCACGTTGGTGCTGTCGAACAAGAAGGTGAATGGCGAGGCGGTCGGCCTGGAAGACGCCGGCCGCTACTGGCACTCGGATGTGTCCTACGAAGACGTGCCGCCGATGGCGTCCATGCTCTACGGGCTCGAAATTCCGCCGACCGGCGGCGACACGTTGTTCGCCAATCAGTACGCGGCCTACACCAACTTGCCGCAAGCGCTGAGAGACCGGATCGCCGGCCTCAAGGCGCGGCATGTCTTCAATTACGGAAAGATTCAGGCCGAGCCCGGCTCGGCGCGAAAGCCGCTCACCGAGGAACAGCAGAAACAGCTCGCCGGCGCCGTTCATCCCGTCGTGCGTACGCACCCCGAGAGCGGGCGAAAAGCGCTCTATGTGTCGCCCGGCTTCACGGTTGCGATCGAAGGACTCGCGGCGGACGAGAGCAAGTCACTCCTTCAAGAGCTGATCGGCTACGCCACCGCGCCCGAGGTGATCTATCGCCACGTCTGGAAGCCGTTCGACGCCGTGCTGTGGGACAACCGCTGCCTGATGCATCACGCCACGACCTACGATCCCACCTACACCCGCCACATGCACCGCACGACGATTGCCGGCACCCGGCCGTTTTGATTGCACCGCAACGCCGATCAAGCGGCGGCTGGCGCCGGTCGGATATGTTCGTGTTTCGATGAGCGGGGCAATCGTGAGCGTGACTAGCAAAGCGGTGTGGTATGTGGAAGCGCACCTCACCCAAGACAGCTCGCTTGACGCGATCGCTGACGCGATCGGCGTCTCGCGCTTTCATCTGTCACGAACCTTTGGCCTGACGCAGAGCCAGCCGCTTGCTTCCTATATCCGCGCGCGCCGCCTCTCGGAGGCCGCGAAGACACTGGCGGGTGGCGCAGAGGACATCCTCTCCATCGCCCTCGATGCCGGTTATGGCTCTCACGAAGCCTTTACGCGCGCCTTTCGCATGCAGTTTGGCACCACACCCGAACAGGTGCGCTCCGCCGGCGCGACATCACAGCTTTCCTTACAGGAGGCAGTTCATATGAACGGCATGCCCACGACATCGATCACGGCGCCTCGACTTATCAAGGCCAACGCAATGAAATTCTTTGGTCTTGGCCAACGATATGTCGGCATGGCGAATGCGGGAATACCGTCGCAATGGGACAAATTTATTCCACATTTTGGCCAGATCCCCGGCCAGGTCGGCCGAATCTCCTATGGGCTCATCTGTCACAGTGATGATGACGGTGGTTACGAATATATCTGCGGTGTCGAGGTGACGGCGTTTCCGCCCTCGCCTTCAGATTTTACGCGGGTCCAGCTTCCAGCGCGAACTTATGCCGTCTTCGACCATCGCGACCATATCTCGGCGATTCACGCGACGATGCGCGCAATCTGGAACGAAGCGTTACCGGCGAGCGGTCACGTCACTGAAAACGCATCGATGTTTGAGCGTTACGACGAACGCTTCAACGAGCGCACGGGATTTGGCGGCGTCGAGATTTGGGTTCCGATCAAGGGATGACGGGCGCCGGCGCAGATTCAGCGCTTCGTTCGAGTCCTTCGACCAACCGCCGGCGCCGCGTCATGGCCCAGGCGCACACCAGTATCGTGCCAGTGCTGCCAAGCACCGTTGGCCAGCCCCAGCCGTAATGTTCCGACGCCCAACCAAAGCCGAGCGCACCCAAAGCCGGCCCGCCGCGGTTGATCATCAGCCAGATACTCATCACCCGGCCGCGCATGGCGTCGGGCACGCCGATCTGCACCAGGGTTTGCGATGCGGTGCCCGCCGAGACGTGCGCCGCGCCGGCCAGGGCCATCATGCCGACGGCCAGCATGAAATTGCCTGTCAGCGCGAATGCCACGATCGCCGTCGCGTTTCCGAACACGGCGGCGATGGCGATTGACGTCAGTCCGTGGTGGCTCGTGCGTCCTGCCAGCCACAGCCCGGCGACGATGGCGCCGAGCCCGCCGGCCGAGGTGAAGGTGGCAAGCCCGGAGGCGCCGCGGCCGAACACGGCATCGGCGAAGCCGGGCAGCAGTTCGATGGTGGCGCGCGTCAACAGCGCGCTCACGGCCATCAGGATCATCATGGTCGAGATGGCGTCGTGGGTGCCGGCGTAAATGAAGCCCTCTTTCATCTCGGCCAGGAAGCCGCCGCCGGTTCGCTTTCTCGGTTCCGGCAGGTTCAGTTGCGACATGGCGTAAATCACCGGCAGATAGGACACCGCATTGACGAAAAACGTCCATGCAATTCCGGCGCCGGCGATCAGCGCGCCGGCAAGGGCGGGGCCGACAAACCGCGCCAGGTTGAACGACACCGAGTTGATCGCCAGCGCCTGGCCGACCAGATCGCGCGGCACCAAACTCGGGACCAGGGCAATGCGCGAAGACTGCTGGATGGCCGACAGCACGCCCCACAGGAAGTTCATGGCGATGACGTGCCACGCGGCAACGAGGCCTGCGATGGTCAGGCCCCAGAGGCCGAAGGCCAGCACCGCCGACAGCGTCTGAGTCGTGATGGTCACGCGTCGTCGGTCGAGCCGATCCGACAGCACGCCGCCGAAGGGCGTCACCACCATGGTCGGCAGGAACTCGGCCAGCGCCAGCGCCCCCAGCCACACGCCGGAGTGCGTCAAATCCCACAGCAGCCAGCCCATGGCGACCCGCTGGACCCACATGCCGATCTGCGAAAAAGCGCTTCCCGACGTATAGAGCGCGAAGTTCCGAACCGCGAAAACGCGGGCGATCTGAACGGTGTCAAAAACGAGAAATCGCATGGGAGCCTGATGTGCCGCGGTTGTACGCCCCGCGGTCGGAGGCGGCAACAATGCCGATCAAGGCCATCGCTTCAATCGCGTGCCGCCGCTAACATTGCGTCGTCAAGACGACGGGGACGGTCATGCGGACATTCATTCTGACGGTGGTCTTAGTCTTAGAGGGCGCGGGCGGCTTGCAGGCCCAGGCGCCGCGCAGTCCCGATCAGGCGCTGCGCGATGCCGAGGAAGACATCGACCCCACCGTGATCCGCGATTGCGCCGTCTGCCCCGAACTCAAAATCGTGCCGGCCGGCGCTTTCACCATGGGCGCGCCGGCAAGTCTGGTGAACGAGGTGCCGTGGGAGCGCCAGATCGACGGCGCCCGTGTGCTGTGGGAATCGCCCGAGAAAAAAGTCACCATAGCCAAACCCTTCGCCATGGGTGCTTTCGAAGTAACCCGCTTTCAGTTCGGCGAGTTCGTGAAAGCGACCGCCCGCAAGATCGAACCCAACTGCGTGGTCTGGGCCGGCGACTGGGATCGCACAGCCAATGGCAAGACCTGGGCCGACGCCGGCATTCCGCAAAGCGACGATCACCCCGTGGTGTGCGTCACCAAGGAGGACGCCGAGGCTTATGCGGCGTGGCTGACGCAAAAAACCGGCCGCAAATATTTCCTGCCGACCGAAGCGCAATGGGAGTACGCCTCGCGCGCCGGAGGCCAATCGCGCCACCCTTGGGGCGACAACCCCGAAGACGCCTGCCAATACGCCAATCTCGCCGACGCCACGTTGAAGGCCAAACATCCGGCCCGCGCCAGCCACGGCTGCGACGACACCTACCTCTACACCTCGCCCGCCGGCATGAAGAAATCGAATGCGTTCGGGCTCTATGACATGATCGGCAACGCCTGGGAGTGGGTCGCCGACTGCTGGACGCCAAGCCACGATGCGCTGCCCGCCGATGGCACGGCGGTCAAAACCGGATTCTGCGCCGAAAGTCCTTTACGCGGCGGGGCCTACGGTACCGGGCCGATGTTCACCCGCTCGTCCTCGCGCGGCGGCCCCGACAAGCGCACCACCCGGCAAAGCTGGATTGGGTTCCGCGTGGCGGCCGAGGTGGAGAAGGCGGGAAAGTAAGACTTAACTCGATACCTTCTCAATCTCGACCAGCGTGCTCATGGCGCTGGTTGCTTGCGACAACTTCGACGACCCGGCATCGCGGGTCACCATATTGGGATTCCCGTCGGCGGCGCCGGTCGAGATCTGCGCCACGCCCGGCATGATCGCCTCGGTCAAGACTGCACCGGCCAAGAATGAGCCGCGATCATTGAACACCCGCACCACGTCGCCTGTCTTGATGCCGCGCGCCGTCGCATCGTGAGGGTGTAGGCGAAGTGGCTCGCGCCCGGCAATCTTGCTTGCCTGGCTTGCGAGGCCCTGATCGAACTGACCGTGCAGCCTCGCACGTGGTTGATTCGAGATCAGATGAATGGGATGGCGCTTCGCGGCGTCCGCGCCGAGCCATTCGCGCGGCGCAATCCAAGCGCCGTGCCCCGGACAATCGTCATAATTGAACGACGCGATCCGCGCCGAGAACAGCTCGATCTTGCCGGACGGCGTCAGCAGGAGGTGGCGTCCTGGATTTTCGCGCAAACCTGCAAAAGGCGTCGGGGGCAGAACCGCAGGAAGGTCGACAATGCCTTGGCGCCAGAACTGCTCGAACGGCGGCAGCGTCGGCCCCGCGGTGCGCGCCTGGTCATAGAGCCAGCGAATCCAGCCCATCTCGTCGCGGCCTTCGGTGAACGCATTGGCAAAGCCCAGCCGCGCGGCCAACGCGGCGAAGATGTCGTGATCGCTCCGCGCCGCACCGACGGGCGCGATCGCGCAATGGCTTGCCATCAGCGCGCCAGGGCCCGAGGCGATGTCATTGCGTTCGAGGGTCGTGGTGACCGGCAAAACAACATCGGCATGGCGCGCGGCCTCGGTCCAGAACGCATCCTGGATGACGATCGTCTCCGGCCGCTGCCAGGCGCGGCGCATGCGGTTCAAGTCCTGGTGATGATGAAAGGGGTTGCCGCCGGCCCAATAGATCAGACGCAGGTCGGGATAGGATCGCTGCTCGCCGTCGTAGTCGTACGGCGCACCTGGACCGAGCAATGCGTCCGACAGGCGCGCGACCGGGATGAACTCCCGCACCGGGTTCGTGCCTTGGGGCAGCGCACTGATGCGAAACGGCGGCGTCGCGCCGGGGGCGCGGGGGAAACCGAAGCCGACGCCGCCACCGGCGCGTCCCATCGAGCCTGACAAGGCGGCGAGGGCCACCGCCAGCCAGCACACCTGTTCGCCGTGATCGGCCCGCTGCAGCGACCATTGCACCGTCATCAGCGTGCGTTGCGCGGCGATCTGACGGGCGAGGGCAACAATGTCCGATGCGGGAAGGCCTGCCAGCGCCGCGGCCCAGGTTGGTGACTTCGCAACGCCGTCGGATTCGCCCAGCACATAGGCGCGAAAAGCGTCGTACCCGATACAAGCGCGCGAGACGAATTCGAAATCTGCAAGCTTCTCGGTGATCAACACATGCGCCAGGGCCAGCATGACGGCTGCATCACTGCCGGGCCGGACCGGCAGCCACTGCGCGTCCAGCTTGGCCGCGATGTCGTCGCGCTGCGGACCGAGGTTGACGAACTTCACGCCGGCGCGCCGACAGGCATCCATCCCCTCTGCCGCGTCATGCTTGAGCATGCCGCCGGCGAACACCTGCGCGTTTTTGGGCGGCAGGCCGCCAAAGGCGATAACCCGTTTTGTGTTCGCCGCGATCTCGAGCCAGCCCGGCGTATCGGGCCGATCACGGACGCTGTCCCCCACCACGTGCGGCAGGATCACTTCCAGCGCGCCCTTGCTGTAGGAGTTGACCGCAGTCGTGTAACCGCCGGCGAGGTTGAGAAAGCGCCGCAATTGCGATTGGGCATGGTGGAACCGCCCCGCGCTCGCCCACCCGTATGATCCGCCGAAGATGGCGGCGTTGCCATGGCGCGCGCGGACATCATTCAAGGCGTTCGCGACAAGTTCGAACGCGCGGTCCCACGACACGGCGACGAAAGGCTCTTGGCCGCGCGCGTTGTCGCCCGCCCGCGGGCCATGGTCGAGCCAGCTCTTGCGAATCATCGGTTCAGAAATCCGCGCCTCGGACGTGATCGCATTCACGATGCCGCGCCCGATCGGCGACGGGTCCGGATCAAGCGGGTGAGGTTCGAGCGCGATCAGGCGTCCGTCACGGACGCGTGCCAGGTACGCGCCCCAGTGGGCGACGGTTGGGATCAGTTTGTCGGTGCTCAAGGGATCAGCCATCGTGGCCGATCATAGTGGGAGAATTGGGCGATGGTGGAGCTGAGGAGGATCGAACTCCTGACCTCGGCATTGCGAACGCCGCGCTCTCCCAGCTGAGCTACAGCCCCATGCCATCGTGCGAATCGGTCCGCGTGGCGTCCCGAAGGGCGCGGATACTTGATCCAATCGGCGCATAAGTCAACTCTCGCCGGCGCCGATCAAGCCATTGATCAGTCACGTGAATCGCGTCATTCGCGGGTGAACTTGAGCACCGTGTTGTCGCCATCGCAGCTGATATAGAGCGCGCCCGCGGCGTCGACCGCAACGCCGGTCGGCAGAAACACCGGGGCCGGCGCGCGGGTGAAGACATCGCCGATCGGCAGGTTCTCGGCCACGACATCGACGCCGCCAAATCCGAGCGACACCACGAGCAGCCGCCGCGCCCCGACTTCGGCCACGGCGATACGGCTATCGGGCAGCACGGCAAAACCCTCGGGTTGCGCCAGACGATCGGCGATGATCGCGCGCCCGCCTGTTGCCGGGTCGATCTCGATCAACCGGCCCGCCGTCGCTTCAGTCACGTAAAGCTTTCCGTCGGGCGCGGGCGCGAGGCCGACGGGGCCTTGCAGGCCGCCAATCACCGTCGCGCGCTCGGGTGTCGCGCCGGGTTTGACGCGGATGATTTCGCCGGTCGCATAATCCGCGACGAGCAGGGTCGCCTCGTCTTCGAACATGACGCCCATCGGCGCCTTGAAGCCGCCAAGGCTATGACGCACCCGGCCGCTCCTGCGATCAAGAACAACCAGCGTACCGCGCCGGACGTAAGTCAGGGCCATGGCGTTGTCGCGGACCGCGACCATCGATCCGGCATTGACCGCGATGTCGAACGGCATCGCCGTGATCGCGCGACTGGCGAGATCGACAAAGCGCGGGCCATAGGCATCGCTGACGATCAAAGTTGGCCGGCCCTGGATGTCGCCGAAGGCAAGGCCGCCGGGCGCCGCCAGCACACCTTTGAACACGTCGCGCTGTTGGCCGCTCTCGGGGTCGATGGCGACGATCGAATTATCATTCGGGCGCGACACATAGATCGTGTCGTCGGAACCGATGGCGAGATTGTCGAGCCCCGGCGGAACGGTCGCGATCTTTTTGACCTCGCCGCTGATTGGATTGATGTGCGAGACGTGTCCGCCGGGCCATTCAACCGCATAAAGCCCGCCCCGGGAGTCGGCCTTGACCGCAACCGGGCCGCCGAGGCCGTCGGCCACGATTTCAAGCTTCTCGGTTTCGAAATCGAAGCGCCCTATGGCGCCTTTCTGCGACAGCGGCAACCACAGCCCGCCTTTGCCGTCGGGCTGGAAGGCATTGATCCCGCCGAGATCGCGGGCCAGCACCTTGACCTCGCCGCTCTTGGCGTCGACCTCCAGCAGCGAATCCGGCTGCGTGACCTGGCCGGTGATGATCTTGCCGTCATCGCGAAAGGCGACGGGATTGAGCATCGGCAGATTTCGGACGAGCGGTTTCGGATCCTCACCTGGCCGCTTCATCCACAGCGTGCCATCGCCAAGACCCGTCCACGCCAGCGTGCCGTCGGCGGCGACGGCCACGTCATCGCCGGCGGCGTCGAGGCCTTCGACGACGCGCGTGAACGTACCAGCCTTGAGATCGAAGCGGAAAATACCGGGGCCGATAATGCTGGCGCCGTAGAGCGCGCCATCGGGCCCGAACGAAATTCCGACGAGGCCATGCGGCGAGGTGTCCGGCGGTGCGCCGTTGATGCCCGGCACCAGCACGTCGCGCCGCCACTCGGCACCGGCGGGTGCGGCATGGGTGGCGGCAAAAAGTAATCCACAGGCGAGTTGGCGGAGCGGGGAGCGGGTCATCATGCTTGAACTCGGTGCGGTGCGACTCTAGGTTAGCTTCAAGGTGAGTTCTAAAGTTAGCTCTTCAAGGCCCACACCAAAAGTCGCGCCGTGTTGCTGGTTCCGATCATCGAAGTTCTTCAATTTCTGCTCCAGCTCT
>VGEM01000007.1 GCA_016869315.1 Alphaproteobacteria bacterium
AATCGAAGAGTCTTTCTGCAGCACGGCCGCCGCAACCTTCAGCGAATCGCGCCACGATTTGGGATCATACGGAACGTCCGCCTTGCCGTCGCAGTACCACGAGAATTGGCAGCGATGCAGCGCGCCGCCCCGGCTCTGCTTGACGACATCGCACAGATTGCGGGGAAACCGCGAATCCATGGCGCGATTGAGCACGACCCGGGCGACGGCGACGCGTCCTGCGATCACTTCCGAGCGTGCTTCCCAATAGTCATTGAGGGCGAGGCAGATCAGCTCTTCCTTGGAAACGACCAGGCTTGAGAGGTCGACATTGATGTCGTCAGGGATATCGACTGCGCCAGCCGATTGGGGCGCGCCGGCAAAAACGCCCAGCACGGTCAGCACCCCAATCAGGCGCGGAAATTTTGATATCGTCGTCACGATCCATCCCTTCTTGCTGGACACACACGCCGGGGAACGGCCGATCAAGCCGTTCAAACCCACCAGAGACCTGCTTTACCGCCGCCGGAAGCTGAGGTTTTCCGGTTAAAAGCGGTGCCGTGACCTTGTCAGGGTCCTTCTGGTACCGGGCCGAGGTTGCCTCTTTGAAGACAGGGCCTCTCGTGCTCCGGCGTCTTGGCCGCCTTCTGCTCGGGCGGCTCTGCGTCCACATGTCAATTATTAATCCCGCACCAGCCTGAGCAATAAAAATTAAGTTTCTTTGAACCGACCCCTGACCCCGTTTCGTTACGCAAGCGGGATATCGGCTGACATTATCGTTCGTCTCGGCATTCGCGATGCAGTTGGCGGTTTTCCACAGGCTGGGGATGCCGTCAAAAACATCATTCACTTTCAAGCCCTTGCTGGTTGCCGATGGATTTGCGACCAAGGGGCTCCGGTGCGTGTCCATTCTGCGGGCACCCAAACAATACGCAAGAAAAGAATCATCGTGGCTGAAGCCCCCTTAAATCGAGGCGAACCGAGTTCCGGCGCGACCACCGGAATGTTGGTGCTGATGACGGCGATGGTGGCGATCGGCCCGGTCTCGACGGATCTATACTTGCCGTCACTTCCGTCGATCGGTGCCGCACTCGGCGCGGGCGTCGCCGAGGTTCAACTGACGCTCGGTCTGTTCATGGGCGGTTTTGCCGCCGGAACCCTGACCTGTGGGCCGATCTCGGACCGCTTTGGCCGCCGCCCGACGATGTTGGTCGGGCTTGGATTGTTCGTGGTGGCGAGCCTTGCGTGCGCGACGGCGACAACCATCGATCAGTTGATGGGCTGGCGTGTGGTCCAAGGCTTTGCCGGCGCCGCCGCACCGATCGTGTCGCGGGCTGTCGTCCGGGACCTTTACCAGCGCGAACAGGCAGCACGCGTGCTCTCCTACATGGCGGGCGCCATGGCGCTCGCGCCGGCGCTCGCGCCGGTGCTCGGTGGCGCCATTCATGTGGCCGTCGGCTGGCGCGGCCAGTTTTGGGCCCTCGCCGGCGGCGGCGCCTTGCTGCTCGGACTGGCGCTCATGGTCATTCCCGAGACCAATCGAAGGCATGACCCGTTGGCGCTTCGCGCCGCGCAACTGCTCGGTAATGTCGGGCGCCTCTATCGCCATCCGACCTTCACCGGTTTCGCTCTCACCGGGGGCTTTGCCTACGGCGGCTTATTCAGCTTCATTTCCGGCGGATCGTTCGTTTTGATCGGGACCCTTGGCGTCGCCCCCGAGAATTTCGGCTTCTTGTTCATGGTGGTTGCGGGTGCCTTCGTGGCCGGCGGACTGACCGGAGGCCGGCTGGTGCCGCGATTTGGTTCGGTTGCGATGATCCGCGCCGGCGTTTGGATTGGAACAGTATCGGGGATGATTGGCGTCATCCTGTCGAATGTCGGCACACCGTCGCTCGCCGCCGTCGTTGTGCCCTCGGCCGGGATGTTCTTCGCCTTTGCGCTGGTCAATCCCAACTGTGCCGCCGGCGCGATCGCGCCGTTCCCCGAGATGGCGGGCACCGCCGCGAGTGTCGCGGGCTTTACCCAGATGGCGATCGGCGCCGCGATCGGGAGCCTGGTGGGGCCTCTGTTCGACGGCACGGCGCGGCCGATGTTCGCGGTGATGATGACAACGATGACAGTGGCCGTCGTCATATTCTACGCACGCCTTCGCGACCGCGACGGTCTTGGTTAATCCCGGAAAAGGTCGCGGATCAGATCGCTGATCCCGTCCCGTGTTTCGGAACCAGTCCCCGGCAAGGCTGAAGTCGCGGGATTCCAGTCATGCGCGGCAATCATGACGTCGCGCCAGATGTCGGCCGGCAGCCCGCCGCCGGTGACGTCGTTCATCGCGCCGCCATCGTCGTTGCCGACCCAAACACCGGCGATCACGCTCGTGGTGTATCCGACAAACCAAGCGTCCCGGAAATCCGAGCTGGTGCCCGTCTTGCCTGCCGCCGGCCGGTCAAAACCCGCGTTCTTTCCCGTGCCGCGCGCGATGACGTCGCCCAGCATTCGGTTCATCGCGGCGACATGGGCCTCGGCAACGATCGGCCCGAGGCCATCGCCCGTGCGGCGATAGAGCACGTCGCCCGTGCGATCGGTGATTTCGACGATGCCGTGCGACAGCGCCGCAAGCCCACCATTTGCAAAAGGAGCGTACGCGGCCGTGAGCTCCATCAATGTGGTCTCGCCCGAGCCAAGCGCCGCCGAATAGTCGCGTGGAATATCGCCCGTGAAGCCGAGGCGCCGCGCTTCGGCGATGACGGCGCGCATGCCGGCGCGCCGGGCCATCGCCACGGCGACGGTGTTGATCGACTGCGCCATGGCTTCGGAAACCGTGACCGGTCCCCGGAATGTCCCGGAGAAGTTTTTGGGCCGCCAACCATCGATGTCAATCGGCCGATCTTCGATCACATCATCCGGCGAGACCCCGGCCTTGAGTGCGGCGAGATATACGACCGGCTTGAAGGCAGAGCCCGGCTGGCGAAGCGCCTGAGTAGCCCGGTTGAACTGGCTGGCGGCGTAATCGCGCCCACCGACCATGGCCCTGACCGCGCCGTCGATCCCCAGCACGACGACGGCGCCCTGGCTGACGGCACGTTCCACTTCCGCGCGATCGAGATGCCGATCAAGTGCCGCCTCGGCCATGCGTTGCAAGTTCGCATCGAGCGTCGTCTTGACGACGATGTCGCGGTCGACCGGCCCGACGAATGACTCCACCTGGCCCAAGACCCAGTCGGCAAAATAGCGCGCCCGCGGTTCGGGGCGCGCCAATGTCGCCGCGCTCAGCATCCGAGGGGCAGCCAGATCGGCGGCACGCGCCTGATCGGCTGTGATGAATCCGGCCGCAACCATGGTCGACAGCACGATCTTGGCGCGCGCGCGGGCAAGGTCGGGATTGATCGCGGGATTGTATCGCGATGGGGCCTTGAGCAGGCCAGCGAGGACGGCCGCCTGAGTCAGCGTCAGATCTTCGGGCGGACTGGCGAAATAGCGTTCGGCCGCCGCAGCGAGACCGTAGGTTCCGGCGCCGAAGTAGACGCGATTGAGATAGAGCGTGAGGATTTGATCTTTCGTGAACGTGCGTTCAAGCCTCAACGCCAGCAATGCCTCGCGCACCTTGCGACCAATATTGCGCTGGGGCGTTAGGAACAGGTTCTTTGCGACTTGCTGGGTGATCGTCGAGCCGCCCTGCACGACGCGGCCGGCCGCGACATTGACCGCAAGCGCCCGCACCAAACCGATCACGTCGATACCGATGTGATGATAAAACCGCCGATCCTCGACCGCGAGCACGGCACGGACGACGTGCGGCGGCAGTCGCTTGAGATCGGTCACCGTGCCGTAATTGTCGCCGACGCTCGATATTTCGGCACCGGCAGAGTCGACGATAACGATCCTTGGCCGACGTGTGACAGACGCCTGATCGATCGATGGCAAGTCGACCGCGAAGTAACCGATCACCAGTCCGAGCCCGAGCGACACCCAGATCATGCCGGCCAGTACACGCGAGAGCACGTTAACCCAACCGCGGCGCGGCGCGCGTTTTGGTGCGGCTTTGGATTTGCCGGGTCGCGAGTTCTTCTTGGCCTTGGCCATCTTTCCAGATGCAGAATTTGAGGGACGCTGATGCCTCACGTTAATCGCCGCGGTTTTACGAAACCTTTACCGTTGAGATAATTTCGCAAAGTGAGAAATTTTTGCATCGCTCGCGATTGCATTCGACAGACACCGCCTCTAGCGTTTGGGTTCCTGAATGCACTTCGGGTCGGCTTGTGAAGGAGCAACCATGCTTCCCACCGAGCCCACCTTCGAACGACGCGCTTTGAACCGGGTGACCTTCGGCGCCCGCGACACCGACGTCCAGTATGTTGAAACCATCGGCTGGCCCGCCTGGGTCGCCGAGCAGTTGGCCGCGCCGCCTGGCGACGACCCGTCTCTTGCCGGCCACCTCGGCAAACAGACCATGCGCATCCGCTATGACGCACCACGCATGGACAGCCGCGGAACGTGGAAGGCGACCGATGAAGATCGGGCGCTGACGTACCTCACCGCCGACGCGACCACGCTGTGGGATTTGGCGCGGCGTGCCGGCGCTGCGTTTGCGCCGACGGAGGCCGCGCGGCCGTTTCAGGAGCACATGGCGGCGACATATATTCGCAACACCCACGCGAGGTACCAGCTTCGCGAATTCATGGTCGACTTCTGGCACAACCACCTCAACATTGGCAAAGCGCAGTCGAACCTCGCCAACAGCGCGTTGATTCCCTACGACCGCGAGGCGATTCGCCCGCACGCGCTTGGCAATTTCCGCGCCATGCTTGAGGCCAATGCGAGATCGGCCTCGATGCTGATCTATCTCGACAACTGGCTGTCGCGCGCCGACCACCCGAACGAGAACTATGCCCGCGAAATTCTGGAACTTCACACCGTCGGCGCCGGAATTTAGCTCGGCCTCGGGACCACTACGCAGACCGTCACGGTGGCGGGTCAAACGGTCTCGGCCGGGTTTAACGATCAGGACATCATCCAGACGTCGCGGGCACTGTCGGGCTGGACGGTATCGCGCGGCGCGCTAGCCGAGTCGCGGGATGCGGTGAGCCAGGCACCGGCCGGTACGTTCACTTATATCCGTGCGCTTCACAACAACCAAGCCGGCTCGTTCATGGGCGTCAATCTGGCGCCGCTCTCTGCCGACATGGCGCAGGGATCCAAGGTGATCGAAATCACGGCGCTCCATCCCGCGACCGCAACCTTCGTCGTGACCAAGATCGCGCGGCGCATATTCGGGGACGCGCCGCCGAAGACTGTCGTGGCCCGGGGCGTCGATGCCTGGATCGCCCATCAGTCGGCGCCCAATCAGATCGCCAAGGTCCTGGAAGCGATGCTGATCGACGGGCCGGAAGTCGGCAATGCCGCCTCGGTCAAAGTTCGTCGGCCGTACGAGCACTTCCTCGCCATCGTCCGCACGACCGATATGGTGCTCAACGCGTCGCCGCAGATGGGCACCTATTTCGATTCGGTCCGCGACGGGCTTCATTCGTGGACCGGACCCAACGGTCGGCCCGATAACAATGCCTATTGGCTCGGGACCGGTTCCAATCTCCTGACCTGGAATTCGTCATTGCAGTTGCCCTTCGGCGAAATCGCGTTGGCGTCGACGCTGGATCAGCAGACGCCCGATTCGGCCAAGGCCTCGCCAACCGGCTTGGTCGAGTACTGGGTCGAACGGATGATTGGTTTTCAGGTGTCGTCCGACGCCATGACCGCGCTGATCAGTGATCAGGCCGACAGCCAAGGCGTGCTGGCCGCGTTACGAAAGTCGTCGAATGCCCTCACGGTCGAAGGCGCCTATCGCCGGCTGGCGGGGTTGATCTCGACCACGTCTGAATTCGTCTATCGCTAGGAGGCCGCCATGCATCTGACACGGCGCTCACTGCTTACCGCGGCGTCAACCTCGGCCTTGGCCACGGTTGCGCCGGGACTCACCATCGCGCGGGCCGCCGGCGCGACGAATAACATTCTCGTCGCGCTCTTTCTGCGTGGCGGCAGCGATGGGCTTCAGTTGGCGGCCCCGGCCGGCGATCAGAACTACATCGCTGCGCGGCCAACCATTCGCATTCAGTCCTCGGGCGCGAATGCGGGTCTCGGCATCGGCAGTTTGGGCGGCACGGACTTCTATTTCCATCCGGCGCTGACCGAGCTCAAAGCGCTCTACGATGCCCGCACGTTGGCGGTGGTCCACGCCACCGGCGTCGTCACCGAGGATCGCAGTCATTTTACGGTCCAGGATTTCATGGAGCGCGGCATTGCCGACGGAGAGCCTGCGCTGGTGACGGGCTGGCTGGCGCGACACCTCAACAGCATGGGCGCGGGCGCGGGCTCCTTGGACGCGATCTCGACCGGGCCTGCGATCAACACCGCGCTGGTCGGCCATGCCTCCGCCGCGGCGATCGCAGATACGAACAGTTTTTCGGTTCGCGGCGCCGAGGCCAATAGCCAGGCGATCCGGGCGATCGTGGCGGCGGGCTCAAACGCCTACGAGCAGTCCGCGATCCGGACGCTCAATGACGTTGCGACCGTTCGGGCGGCGCTGCGGGCGGCAAATTCGTCGACCTCGTCAACCGCCGAGTACACCAACGGCGATTTGTCGGCGCCGCTTCGCACGCTGGCGGCCTTGATCAAAGCCAATATCGGCGTCGCAGCCGCGACCGTCGATATGGGCGGCTGGGACAACCATCAGGCCCTGGTGCCAGCCTTTCAAGGCCGCGCAACCGAACTGTCGCGAGCGCTCAATGCCTTTTGGAACGACCTCTCGGCCTTTCAGGATCGGCTCACCATCGTTACCATGACCGAATTCGGTCGGCGCTTTCAGGAAAACGCCAACCAGGGAACCGATCACGGCTCAGCGGCTGTCATGCTGGCGATCGGTGCCGGGGTCACTGGTGGAAAGATTTACGGCGCCTGGCCAGGCTTGGCGGCGAACCAGCTCCACAGCGGAGACCTGCGCGTCACGACCGATTATCGCCAAGTCCTGGCCGAGCTGGTGGTCAAGCGTCATGCCGAAACATCGGTCGCAGCCGTGTTTCCGACCCTCAAGTACGCGCCGCTCGGCCTTTTCAGCTGATCGGCGGCGTTTCTCCGGCCACTCGTTCTGCTATAGGTATGGCATCGTGCGAGAGGGTGGAGTCCATGGCGGCAAAGTCTCGTTCGCCCAAGCGAAAACCAACAAGACGCAAGCGTCCGGCGGCAAAACCCGCGCGGCGCGGCGCGGCGCGAAAGCCGGCGATCCCGGGCGATCTTGACCGGCGCCTTCGCGCCTTGGCCGCGAAAATGGACAAGACTCTCGATGCGATCCTGCTTCAAGCGCTGTGCGAGTTCGCCGACGCCTGGGAAGATCACTTCCGCACGGTGACCGCCCTCGCCGACGACGAGCGCGTGCAGGTGGTGGTCAAGCCGGAGACTTGACCGACTTCAGCAGGGTCATCGGGTCGTCGAGCACGTCCGGGTGCAGTTTCTTGGTGAGCGCAACGTATTTGGGTGGCAGCTCATCGATGCTCATGACCGACCGGCCGGCGGCATTGCCCATCATGTACCCGGGCCGATCGCCCATCTTGAGCCAGGGCCGCCAGCTGACCGTCGCGTGATAATGTACGTGGGTGCGCACCGCCTTTTGCGCGGGGTCGAGCAGGTCCGACAGCTTGGCCGCATAATTTGTGATCGATGACGTCGACGTCGATTGCGCCGTGCTCAAGGCGCCGGGCTTGGCCTTGGCGACGATTTCCTCCACCAGCCAAACGTCGTCGTGAATGACGCGAAACGGCCGGAACACCTGGGTGATGTCGCGTCCACCGGTGTCGCCGCCGGCGGGCCGCGCCCGGCCGGTCGGGGTCATGCGGATGGGATGCGGACCCGAGCGGGTGATCGGCACCTCGACCGTTTCGCCGGTGTAGGGATTCTTGAACCTCTCCAGCCGATCGCCGGTGGCGAGATCGGTGAAATAGGCGACCTCGAATGTCGCGCCCTCGTAGGTGCCGTCGTCGCGCGGCGTGAAGCGGTTGAACACGGCGGCCAGCACGCCATGCAGCGGCGTGACGTTGCCATCGCTGACACCGTAGTAGGTGCCCTGGACAAAGCCGAGGGCGACACGATCTTCAGTGGCGGCATAGATTTTCATCAACGACGGCAAGCGATGAGCGGGACCTTCGAGATTGACGCTGGAGGTAGCCGAGAGCTGTGAGGTGGCAACGACGGCTGAAGATGCCGCCATTACGGAACGACGCGTCAAAGATGTCATTGGGGGCCCCTGTTCGAGATGATCAGAAGGCCAGTCTGGCGCAGAATCGCGCGGCGGCAAACCGCGATCGGATCAAACGTCCAAATTCTTCACGTTGAGGGCGTTGTCCTGGATGAAGTCGCGGCGATGCTCGACGATATCGCCCATCAGGGTCGAGAAGATTTCGTTGGCCTCGTCGGCGTGGCTGACTTTGACCTGAAGCAGCGTGCGGGCATTGGGGTCGAGCGTCGTTTCCCAGAGCTGGCCCGGGTTCATTTCGCCCAAGCCTTTATAGCGCTGCAGCGAGGTGCCCTTTTTGCCGTGGGTCATGACCTCGGAGACGAGCGAGACCGGGCCCGCCACCTTGACGTCGTGATCGCGGTAGCGAAGCGAGGCGCGCATGGTGTAGGTCTTTTGCAGCTCGGCGGCGAGGCTGTCCAGGTGACGCGCCTCGGTCGAGTGAAGCGTGCGGCTGTCGATGGTATAGCTGTCGGTGACACCGCGCAGCGTACGCCAGAATCTGAGGCCCCCGCCTTCGGCGGCTTCGCCCTGCCAACCGCGTTCGTATTCGGTCTCTTGATGGTCGAGACGCTTGGCCACGTAGCCTGCGGCCTGTTTGGCGAGCGCATCGTCCGACAGCACGTCGGGATTGAAGGCGCCGGCAATGGCGCACTGTTCGACGATCTTGAGCGGCAGACTGCGGCTCAAGGACTGGAGGCTGGCGCGCACTTCACGGGCGCGCAACACCAGGCGACGTAACTCTTCGCCGCCGACCTGCGCGCCACCGCCCAGCACCAGCACCGCGTCGTTGAGGCCGGCATCGATCAGGTATTCCTCCATCGCCCGGTCGTCTTTGAGATAGACCTCGGAGGAGCTCTTCTTCGCCTTGTAGAGCGGCGGCTGGGCGATGAAGAGGTGGCCGTTCTCGATCAGCTGCGGCAGCTGACGATAAAAGAACGTCAGCAGAAGCGTGCGGATATGACTGCCGTCGACGTCGGCGTCGGTCATGATCACGATCTTGTGGTAGCGAAGCTTCTGGATGTTGAACTCCTCGGCGCCGATCCCGGAGCCAAGCGCGGTGATCAACGTGCCGATTTCGGCCGAGGACAGCATCTTGTCGAAACGCGCGCGCTCGACGTTCAGGATTTTCCCGCGCAGCGGCAGGATCGCCTGGAATTTGCGATCGCGGCCCTGTTTGGCGGAGCCGCCGGCCGAATCGCCCTCGACGATGAAGATTTCGGATTGCGACGGATCGCGCGACTGGCAGTCGGCGAGCTTGCCGGGCAGCGAGGAGATATCCATGCCCTTGCGGCGGGTGAGCTCGCGGGCCTTGCGCGCGGCTTCACGCGCGAGCGCGGCTTCGACCACCTTGCCGACGATCTTCTTGGCCTCGCCCGGATGTTCCTCGAACCAGTTGCCGAGCTTTTCGGCGACGATGCTCTCGACCACCGGACGAACTTCGGACGAGACCAGCTTGTCCTTGGTCTGCGACGAGAACTTGGGATCGGGCACTTTCACAGACAACACGCACGTGAGCCCTTCGCGCATGTCGTCGCCGGTGAGTTCGACTTTGTCCTTTTTGCCCATGCCCGCTTCGTTGGCGTACTTGTTGATGGTGCGGGTCAGCGCGGCACGGAAGCCGGCCAAGTGTGTGCCACCGTCGCGTTGCGGGATGTTGTTGGTAAAGCAGAGCGTGTTTTCGTGATAACTGTCGTTCCACTCCAGCGCCATCTCAACCGTGATGCCGGATGATTCGCCGCGCACGACAACGGTCTCGTGCAATCCCTGTTTGGTGCGATCGAGATATTTAACGAAGGCTTCGATGCCGCCTTCATAACGCAGCTCGACCGATTTGTTCTCGGTATGGCGCGCATCGGTCAGCACCAGGAACACGCCCGAATTCAGGAACGCGAGTTCCCGCAGGCGATGCTCGAGGGTGCCGAAATCGAACACCGTCTTGGTGAAAATCTCGGTCGACGGCAGAAAGCGCACCTCGGTGCCGGTCTTGGTCTTGCCGGCGCGCGGACCTTCTTTCTCGACCGGCGCGTCGCCGGTGATGCGAAGCGGTGCCTCGGCGACACCGTCCTTGAAGCGCATGGCGTACTCGCGGCCATTGCGCCAGATCTTCAAATCGAGCTGAACCGACAGCGCGTTGACGACCGACACGCCGACGCCGTGCAGGCCGCCCGAGACTTTGTAGCTGTTCTGGTCGAATTTTCCGCCGGCGTGGAGCTGGGTCATGATCACTTCGGCGGCCGAGACACCCTCTTCCTTGTGGATGTCGACCGGAATACCGCGGCCGTTGTCGCCGACCGTGCAGCTGCCGTCGCCGTGCAGGATGACCTCGATCTTGTCGCAGTGCCCGGCCAGGGATTCATCGATCGAATTGTCGACGACTTCATAGACCATGTGATGCAGGCCCGAGCCGTCGTCGGTGTCGCCGATGTACATCCCGGGGCGTTTGCGGACCGCGTCTAACCCTTTGAGAACCTTGATGGATTCTGCGTCGTAGGCGCGCTCTTCGGGGGCGGGCGGCTGCTTCTGGGTGGCGGCGGCTGAGCTCATGATTCGCACTGAAATTTGGACTGATTCAGTATAGCCGGAAGCCGAGTCGAGGTCACACAGAACCTGCAAATTTTTGCATTTTTGCGACCCCGTTTTCGAAGAGGAGTCGCTGGGCGGTCGGTGCGATTTTCTCGAACAAGACCGGATCGGTTCCGGTCAGCCAGGCCTGGGCCTTGAGATCGAGAATGGCGGCGAACAGCGCGGCGCGCCGGTCGCCATCCAGGTGAGCCGCCACCTCGTCGAGCAGCAGCAAGGGTGCATGGCCACGGCGTTCGGTTTGCAGCCGGGCGTGGGCCAGAACAATGGCAATCAAGAGCGCCTTTTGCTCGCCGGTGGAGCAGAGCGCCGCCGCCTGCCCATGGCTGGCATGGCCGGCGGCGACGAATGTCACCGCGAGGTCCGAGCGATGCGGTCCCGGATCCTCATGGTTCTCGCTGCGGCGCGCCCTGGCCAATTGCGCCCGGAGCCGGTCCTCGACTTCGAGCGAGGGGCGATCTTCGAGCCAACGATCGACGTCGCCCGCAAGCGCCAGCCGGGCCGATGGAAATGGGCCCGCAGACGACGCAAGACGGGCATTGAGGCGGTCGACCAGGTGGCGCCGAGCCGCGGCAATGGCGGCGCCGTAACGGGCAAGGGTGTCTTCAAGAGCGGCGTACCAGGTTTCATCGCTGCTGCCGTCGCGAAGCAATCGCGACCGTTGCCGCCAGGCGCGCTCATAGGCCGTGGTGCGTCCGGCATGGTCGGGGTCGAAGGCAATCGTCAACCGGTCGAGAAACCGCCGACGCGATGACGGGGCATCCAAGAACAGCCGGTCCATGGCGGGCGTCAACCAGACGACGCCGAGATGGCGCGCCAGCACCGCCTGGCCCCGGTGGGCGACGCCATTGACGTGAACGACACGTTTTATGGTGCGGGCGTCGGTGTTGGGGTCGATCCCGGTGCCAAGCTCGACCCGACCATCCTGGACCATCACCGTCGCCGCCACCGCCCAGCTTGTGCCGGGACGATCCGACCCGGGTGCGCGATGTCCGACCTCGGTCAGCGGCGCGCCGCGCAATCCCCGTCCTGGCGCGAGAAACGACAAGGCTTCGAGCAGATTGGTCTTGCCGATGCCGTTCGGCCCGGTGATCACCACCGGGCGCGCATCGAAATCGAAGCGGGCATGCGGCGTATTGCGAAAATCGGTCAGCGTCAGCCGGGCGATGCTCGCCGCGGCGACACCCTCGGCCGGCACTGGGGCATTCTCGACGCGGGACGGCGCGATCGCGCTCACACCCGCATCGGCATCAGCACGTAAACCGCCGAGGCGTCGGCGACGTCGCGTATGATGGTGGGCGAAGCGGCATCCGACATCGAAAATCGCGCCGCATCGCCCTCGATCTGTTGAAGGATATCGAGTAGGTAACGCGAATTGAATCCGATCTCGAGCTGGCCGGCGCCGTAAGACGCTTCGATCTCCTCGATCGCGCTGCCGGCCTCGGGGCTCGAGGCCGAAAGCGTCACCGTGCCCTTGTCGCAGGCCATTTTGATCGAGCGGGATTTCTCGGTCGAAATCGCCGATACGCGATCAACCGCGTCGAACATCGCCTTGCGATCGGCCTCCATGACCTTGTCGTTGCCGGCGGGAATAACGCGCTCGTAGTCGGGGAACGTGCCGTCGATCAATTTCGACGTCAGCACCAGGTTGTCGAAGGCGAACTTGATCTTGGCATCCGACAGCGAGATCGAAATATCGCCGTCGGCTTCCTCGATCAGGCGGCGCAGCTCGGCGACTGTCTTGCGCGGCACGATCACGCCCGGCATTCCGGCCGCACCCTGCGGTAGCGGCGCCTCGACGCGGGCCAGACGGTGACCATCGGTCGCAACCGCGCGGATGACCGCACCCCCGTCGCTCTTGGCGGCGTGGAGATAGATGCCGTTCAGGTAGTAGCGGGTCTCTTCGGTCGAGATCGCGAATTTCGTGCGGTCGATCAGCGCCCGGAGGTCGGCGGCCCCGAACGAAAACGAATGGGTCAATTCACCTCCGGCCATGGCGGGGAAATCATCGACCGGCAGACAGGCCAGATTGAACCGCGAGCGCGCGGCCGATAGCGTCACCTGGCCGCCGTCGCCCGAACTCGAGATCTCGACCTGGGAGCCCTCCGGCAGCTTGCGGACGATTTCGTAAAACGTGTGCGCTGGCGCCGTGGTCGCCCCGGCCTTACCGACGTCGGCCACGGTGGTTTCGGCGATCTCGATATCCATGTCGGTCGCATGGAGCGACAACTTGCCCTTGGCCGCATCGATGCGGACGTTGGACAGAATTGGAATGGTGTTCCGGCGCTCGACCACGCTTTGCACGTGGCCCAACGACTTCAAAAGTGCAGCGCGCTCGATAACCAATTTCATGGCGAACCGTCAGTCCCCCTGCTCACCCTTGCCACGCTGAGGTCGCGACAAAGGGCAAAGACTATAGACATTCGAAGGCAGGTGTCCAAGCCAAAGGCGCGCAAAAAAACGCGACGCCAGTGAAACGAGATGGGCGGCTAGCTCTCGAGCATCCGGGTCAGGAGTTCGACGTCCTCAGCGAAAACCGGATCGGCTTTGCAGATCTCTTCGATCTTGCGCACCGCATGCATGACGGTGGTGTGATCGCGACCGCCAAAGGCGCGGCCGATTTCGGGGAGCGAGCGCGAGGTCAGGTGCTTGGCGAGATACATGGCGACCTGGCGCGGGCGGGCAACCGCCCGGGCGCGGCGCGCCGAACTCATGTCCGACATCCGGATCTTGAAGTGCTCGGCAACCCGCTTTTGAATTTCTTCCATCGACAGGCGGCGGTCGTGGGCCCGGAGCAAGTCGGCCAACAGACCCTGGGCCGCTTCCAAGGTGATATCGGCGCCGATCAGTTGGGAATGGGCGGCCAGCCGGGTCAGGGCGCCTTCCAGCTCACGGACATTGGACGCAATTTTATGAGCCAGGAATTCTCGAACCTTGGGTGGTACCGGCACACCGAGCTGATCGGCCTTGGCATCGAGGATGCCGAGGCGGAGCTCAAAGGTGGTGGGATGGAGATCCGCAACCAGCCCGGAGGCGAGCCGCGAGCGGAGCCGGTCGCCGATTTCCTCCAGATTGGAGGGCGACTTGTCGGCCGACAACACGATCTGGCGGCCCTGATCGACCAGGGCATTGAAGGTGTGGAAGAACTCTTCCTGGGTCGAGTCCTTGCCCGAAATGAACTGGACGTCGTCGATCATCAGGACGTCGACCGAGCGGAAGTGCTCCTTGAACGAGACCGTGTCTTGGTTCCGGAGCGCCCGGACGAAGGAGTACATGAACTTCTCGGCGGACATATAGATGACGCGCCGTTGCGGCCGGCGGCTGCGAATCTCGTGAGCAATCGCATGCATGAGGTGCGTCTTGCCGAGCCCAACCCCGCCGTAGAGGAACAACGGGTTGAAACTGACCACGTCGGATTCGGCGACGCGTTTTGCCGCGGCGTAGGCGAATTCGTTGGGCTTGCCGACGACAAAGTTTTCGAAGGTGTAGCGCGGATCCAGCGGCGCGGAGAACTCGGACCCCGGCGCCTCCGTCGGCGGCGGCCGGACGCCCGGGCTCGGCGGGGTCGGCATGATCGGCCGCGCCGTCTCGGGCGAACGAGCCTGGGCCGCGCCACCCGTGACAGCCACCTTGACCGAAACCCGGCGGACGGCCGGGTTCTCGGTGTTCCAGAGCGCGCGAATCCGCTCGCCGTAATGGGTCACAATCCAATCGCGCATGAAGCGCGTCGGCACCGACAGGGCAACCTCGCCGTTTTCGATGCCGTCGAGCGAGATCGGCTTGACCCAGCTCGCGAAAGCCGAGTCGCCGAATTCCTTGCGCAAACGCACCTTGATGCGGTCCCACTCTGGTTGGCCGACCGCTTCGAAATCCCCTCGCTTCACGCCGCCTCGTCCCCTCGGTTCGTCGCCACGTCGCCGCTCATCTCAAGGTCTCCGGGTCGTCATCGTCCGCTCTCGCATCTTCGTCGGCGCGCAGGTCCTACCCATCCTGTCGGCGCGATGAATTTAGGTGTGCGATGTTTTGGATGATGCCGTGTTCAAAATCCCGGTTTCGATGTTCGACAGCGCGGCAAATTCAAATTTCGGATCCGCGGCAATATCGCTCTGGAAGAAGACGAACGAGTCGCGCGCGGTGATGGGCGAATGTAGCGACGCACCCCGAACGAACAAGCGCAAAGTGAGCTTGACAGTTTTGCGGCGTTTTGCAGACGCGCGCATCCGCGCAAAATTGTTTGGATTCATCGCAAGAAGCGTTTTCGATCTTGTTGATTCACAACGAGGTTATTGCGCACTGCGCGTCCGGACACTGCTGCTCAGCGTGACTCGGCAATCGTCCGGAGTCGCTCGGAGAATCGAATGCGCCGTGACGATGCAGCTGTCCCGGCGCACGAAAGTCGGTGCGACTCGGCGCCGGCGATTCGCCGCAGACACTGCTTGACTTGAAACGGGAACGTCGCGATGTCCGAGTCGAGCGGACGCGCGCTAGAAACAAAAAAACGTGTGAGCGGGGCTTTGGGTTGCGTGTCGCAGTCAGCGACGCGCGGACGATTACGCCGCCAGCTTTTTGATGCGCTGCACGAAGCGGGAAATTTTTCGCGCGACCGCCTTCTTCGCCAGCACGCCCTTGCCGGCGCCGCGTTGCATTTCCGGCATGGCGGCCTTGAGGGCTGCCTGAGCGGCCGTCTTGCTGCCGCCGGCAATCGCGGTTTCAACCGCCTTGACGAAGGTGCGGATGCGGCCGAGGCGCGCATGGTTGATGACGTCGCGGCGGGCGTTGCGACGGATGCGCTTCTTGGCGGATTTGTGTTGTGCCATAGGGTGTTAGGCCGATGTCGGAGGGCGGATTTCAGGAACGGGCCGCCTTATAGGTGAGCCCCCCCCGAAGGTCAACAGCACCTCCTGAGTTGGGCGCGGCTTGCCCGTTGGACAATTGAGCCACACTGATTCGAGCCGTGGGCGAGGTAAATGCCCTTGCGTCTCTGACACTTAACAGCGCCGATCGGCCACGGCGGCAGCTGAGATTAACGGTGCTTGAAGGCCGGCTGACGCTTCTCGACAAAGGCCGCCATGCCTTCCTTTTGGTCCTCCAGAGCGAAGGCCGCGTGGAACATGCGGCGCTCGAATCGAACCCCTTCGGCGAGCGTCGTCTCGAAGGCGCGGTTGACGCTTTCCTTTGCCATCAAAACGGCAGGCATCGAGAACGATGCGATCCGCTCCGCGGCTTTGACCGCCTCCTCGACCAGCTTGTCGGCCGGCACGATTCGACTGACTAAACCGCTTCGCTCGGCTTCGGCGGCATCCATGTGCCGGCCGGTCAGCACCATTTCCATTGCCTTGGCTTTGCCAACCGCGCGGGTCAACCGTTGCGTGCCACCCGCCCCGGGAAGGACGCCGATGGTGATTTCGGGTTGGCCGAATCGGGCCGATTCGGCGGCAATGATGAAGTCGCACATCATGGCGAGCTCGCAACCGCCGCCCAACGCATAGCCCGCGACCGCGGCGACGATCGGCTTGCGGCAGACCGTGATTCGCTCCCAGCCCTTGGTAATAAACTCGCCGACGTAGACATCGACGAAGGTCTTACTCGCCATTTCTTTGATGTCGGCGCCGGCGGCAAAGGCCTTGTCGCTACCGGTCACAACGATGGCTCTGACTTCGGCGTCGTTCTCGAACCCATCGAGCGCGGCGCCCAGATCCGTGATCAATCCCGACGAAAGGGCATTCAGCACCTTGGGCCGATTGAGGGTGATCACCCCGACATGGCCGCGTGTCTCGACCAGAATGTTCTCGTAAGCCATTGCAGTCTCCCGTGGGAACGAAGGCGGCGGGGTCTACACCCCCCGATTCCGGCCGTCAAACCGCCCACTTTTGCCGCCCATTCGGGCCCCGCCGACTGGGGTCGACAATGGCCGACTCGGCGCGGCTCAGCGCTGGCAGGCGGGGCAATAAAACGTCGATCGTCCGCCCTGGACGATGCGCTTGATCAGAGCCGGCTTGCTGGCGCCAGGGTGTTTCGGACATGGCTCCCCGGCCCGATCGTAGACCCGCCATTGATGTTGGAAATACCCGAGTTCGCCGTTGGGCTGGACATGATCGCGGAGCGTCGATCCGCCCGCGGCAATGGCATCTCTCAGCACCGCTTTGATCTCCGGCACCAGTCGCACCGCGCGGTCCCCGGCGACGGTGCCTGCTTTACGCTTTGGCGAAATGCCCGCCCGATAGAGGCTTTCCGACACATAGATATTGCCGAGACCCGCAACGTTCCGCTGATCGAGCAAGGCCGCTTTGATCGATGTCGCGCGGCCCTTGAGGCTGGCCGAGAGCGACTCGGGCGTAAAGGCGGCGCTCAACGGATCGGGGCCGAGGTTCTTGAAAAGCTTATGCTCATCAAGCTCGTCCGCGTGAGCGATGGTCATCAGTCCGAAGCGCCGCGGATCATTCAGCCGAATTTCTGTGCCGGCGTCGGTCGCCATGACGACATGGTCGTGCTTGCCAGGCAGTCCGCCGCGTCGCTCGATCGTCATGCGGCCCGACATGCCGAGGTGCGCGATGACGACGTTGCCGTCGTCAAGCTCGATCAGAACGTACTTGGCGCGGCGCCGGACACGGAGAACGCGATGACCCTCGACGCGCGCCGCGAAACGCGGCGGGAATGGGATGCGCAGGTCGCGCCGCCGTGTCTCGACGCGCACCAGTTGGCGGCCTTCGAGAACGCCGGCAAGTCCGCGGCAGACGGTTTCAACCTCGGGCAACTCGGGCATGGCCGCACCATGGGTGGGCGCGTCTCTCTTGTCGAGAGGGCGCGGCCGCGTGGCAAACCGGCGTCCCATCGACTAGATTGCCGGCCATGACGAAAGCTGACCTCAGCCAGTCGACCACGCACTTTGGCTTTCGCGACGTCCCCGCGAACGAGAAGGCCGGGCTGGTCAGGGGCGTGTTCGACAGCGTGGCGCCGCGCTACGATTTGATGAACGACCTGATGAGCGCGGGGTTCCATCGGCTCTGGAAGGCAACGTTGCTGGATTGGCTGGCGCCCCGCCCCGGGGAACGATTCCTCGATGTGGCGGGCGGCACCGGAGACGTCGCCGAGCGGATCCTTGAGCGGCTTGGGCCAGAGGCAACGGCGCGCGCGCCGGTCACGGTGTGCGACATCAATGTGGCGATGCTGTCCGCTGGCCGCGACCGGGCGATCGATCGCGGGCGATTGGCCGGTATTCAGTGGACGTGTGGCGATGCGGAACGGTTGCCGTTCGCGGATGCGACGTTCGACGCCTATACCATCGCCTTTGGCTTGAGGAACGTGACCGAGATCGACCGCGCCCTCGGCGAGGCGCGGCGCGTGCTCAAGCCCGGCGGGCGGTTTGGCTGTCTTGAATTCAGCAAAGTCACGGTCCCCGGGCTCGATCAAATCTACGATCTGTACTCATTCCAGGTTCTGCCGCGCCTCGGACAGGTCGTGGCGGGCGACGGTGATGCCTATCGCTATCTCGCGGAGAGCATCCGCCGCTTTCCGGCTCAGGACGATCTTGTCCGGCGCATGACATCGGCCGGGCTCGGCCGCTGTGGTTACCGCAATATCGCCGGCGGCATTGTCGCGCTCCATACCGGCTGGCGTGTTTAGATGATTCGCCCCGTTCATCACATTGGCCGTGGCCTCGCCATTGTCGCGGCACTGGCCCGCGCCGACGCGCTGTTCGCACTGAAGCAACATCCGCAGACGGCGATCCTGGTGCGTCTCTTGAGCGCGCTGTTCCCACCGCGGCGAGATTTTGCCCAGCTTCGACCGGGTCAGCGATTGGCGCAGGCGCTCACCGGGCTGGGTCCGGTCTTCATCAAGTTGGGCCAGGCATTGTCGACCCGGGCCGATTTGCTCGGCGATGACGTCGCGGCCGACCTGACCTTGCTGCAGGACCGGCTGCCGCCGTTCCCGTTTGCCGAGGCCAAGGCCCTGATCGAGGCCGACCTCGGCAAGCCCCTCAATCAGGTGTTTCAATCCTTTGAGCCGGCCCCGGTTGCGGCCGCGTCGATTGCCCAGGTCCATTTCGCCGTCGACGGCGATGGTCGCGAAGTGGCGGTCAAAGTGTTGCGCCCCGGCATTCGCGACATCTTCGCCCGTGAGATCGGCTTTCTTGCCTGGCTGGCGGCGTTGGCCGAACGAGTCGCGCCTCAGTACGCGCGCCTCAAGCCGCGGGCGGTGATCGCGACCTTTGCCGAAACCGCGCGAATCGAAATGGACCTCCGTTTCGAGGCTGCGGCCGCCCAGGAACTCGCCGAAAATTTCGCCGGCGTTGCCCAATTCAAGGTGCCGGCGGTCGACTGGCAGCGGACGGGGCCGAATGTCCTCACGCTCGAACGCGTCGCCGGCCTTCGAGTCGATGATCGCGCCGGCATCGCGGCGAGCGGACTCGAACCTCACGCCGTCGTCAGAAACGCCGCCGAGATCTTCTTTCGGATGGTGTTCCGGCATGGCTTTTTCCACGCCGATATGCATCCCGGGAATCTGTTTGTCGCCGCCGCCGACAACAAGCCCGAAGGCGTCATCATTGCGATGGATTTCGGCATTATGGGCCGAATCGACGATGCCACCCGCAAGACGCTGGGTGAAATGCTGCTCGGCTTCCTGACCCGCGACTACAAGAAGGTTGCCGACGTGCACATGGCCGCCGGTTTCGTGCCGGCACACAAATCGGCTGATGCCTTTGCCCAGGCGTGCCGTTCGATCGCCGAGCCGATCCTCGGCAAGCCGATCGCCGAAATTTCCGTCGCGCGGTTACTTGGCCAGCTGTTCGAAATCACCGAAGCCTTCGACATGCAGGTCCAGCCCCAATTGCTGCTGCTGCAGAAAAGCATGCTGGTGACCGAGGGCGTCGGCCGGGGCTTGGCGCCCGAGGTCAATATGTGGGATCTGGCGCGTCCTTTGGTCGAGGATTGGATGCGCGAGCGGTTGGGCGTCGAAGGCCGGATCGGCGATGCCGCATCGACGCTGGCGCGGATTCCCAAGCTTGTTGACAGAATCGATCGCGCCGCCGCCGATTTTGAGCGGCATGGTCTCAGGCTGCATCCGGATACCGCCGATATCCTGCGCGGCCGGCCAACGGGTGGCGTTTGGTCGTCCTGGCTGCCGTGGACGGTGGCGGCACTGGCCGTCATGGCATGGATTGCCGCCTAAGCGCTAGAATACGCTCGTGCTCGACAACAAACGCATTCTGCTGATCGTCGCCGGCGGCATCGCCGCCGTGAAAGCGCCCGACCTGATCCGTCGCTTGCGGGAGCGGGGCGCCAAGGTGCGCTGCATCCTGACCAGGGCCGGCGCCCAATTCACCACGCCCATGGCGCTCGGGGCTTTGTCGGGCGACGCGGTGTACCAGGAGCTGTTTTCGCTCAAGGATGAGAGCGAAATGGGTCATATCCGATTGTCGCGCGAGGCCGATCTGATCGTCGTTGCCCCTGCAACCGCCGACATCATGACGAAGATGGCAACCGGCATTGCGGACGATCTCGCCACGACCACTCTGCTCGCCGCCGACAAGCCCATCCTGATTGCCCCCTCGATGAACGTGATGATGTGGACGCACCCGGCGACCCAGGCCAACCTCGCCACCCTCAAGGCCCGTGAGGTTCGCGTCATCGGCCCGGGCGCCGGTGATCTCGCTTGCGGCGAGGTGGGCGATGGTCGGATAGCCGAAGTGTCCGAGATCGTCGCGGCGATCAGTCGCTATTTCCAGGGCGAGGTCGACCAGGGCCCGCTTGCGCGTTACCGCGCCCTGGTCACCAGCGGCCCGACCCATGAGCCCATCGATGGCGTGCGCTACATCGCCAATCGCTCGTCGGGCAAGCAGGGCCATGCCATCGCCGCGGCCTTGTCGGCTCTCGGCGCCGATGTCGTGCTGGTGAGTGGCCCGACCCAACTGCCCGATCCGGATGGGGTCAAGGTGGTTCACATCGAGACCGCAGCGCAGATGCTAAAGGCCTGCAAGGAGGCGCTACCCCGCGACATCGCCGTGTGCGCGGCGGCCGTCGGCGACTGGCACGTCGCCGGCGCCGGCAAGAAAAAGCTCAAACGCGACCGGGGCCCGCCCGCCCTGCAGCTCGCATCCAACCCCGATATTCTTGCGACCCTGGCCAAGGCAGGCGGCGGACGGCCCGGACTTGTCGTCGGCTTTGCGGCCGAGACCGAGGATGTCATCACCAACGGAAAAGCGAAGCGCGACGCCAAGGGGTGCGATTGGATTATCGCCAACGACGTTTCCGCCGGGTCGGGCACCTTCGGCGGGGACAACAATACCGTTCACCTGATTACACGCGAGGGCGTCGAGGATTGGCCGACGCTCAAGAAGTCCGCCGTCGCCGAGCGCCTTGCCGAACGCATTGCCGCCTACGTTTCCCGCCATTTGTGAACCGCACCATGCCGTCAGCCATCACCATTGCGTTCAAGCGTCTCCCCGGCGGCGAAGGATTGCCGCTGCCGCGATGTCAAAGCGAGCTCGCCGCCGGCATGGATCTCTACGCCGCGGTCGCTACCGATCTAATCCTTGCCCCCGGCGCGCGTGCGATCGTGCCCACAGGTTTCGCCATGGCGCTGCCGGCTGGATACGAGGCGCAAGTTCGCTCGCGCTCGGGGCTCGCTGCAAAAAACGGTGTCGTCGTGCTGAATGCGCCGGGAACCATCGATGCCGATTATCGCGGCGAAGTCGGCGTGATCCTGGTCAATCACGGCGAGGCGCCGTTCACCATCAAGCGCGGCGAACGCATTGCCCAGATGGTGATCGCGGCCGTGATTCAAGGCGCGTTCACCGAGGCGGCTGAACTGCCAACCACGGCCCGCGGCGCCGGCGGTTTCGGGTCGACCGGACGGCAGCCCTGATGAGCATTAGCGACGCCCAAGCGCTGCGCTATGCCCGGCATCTCAATCTGTCGGACGTGGGGCCTTCCGGCCAGGAAAAGCTGTTGAAGGCGCGCGTGCTGGTCGTCGGCGCCGGCGGACTTGGTTCGCCCGTGATCCTCTATCTCGCCGCCGCCGGTGTTGGCACCATCGGCGTCGTCGACGATGACGAAGTCGATCTTTCCAACCTGCAGCGTCAGGTCATTCACACCACCGCGCGCGTTGGAACGCCAAAGGCCGACAGCGCCAAGGTCGCGGTCGGCGCGCTCAATCCCGACGTCAATCTTCGTGTGCACCGCGAGCGGCTCAAGTTCGACAACATCGCCACGCTGATCGCGGACTACGACATCGTCGCTGACGGCAGCGACAACTTCGACACGCGATTTCTGGTCAACGATGCCTGTTTTTTTGCCAGGAAGACCTTGGTCTCTGCCGCAGTCCTCCGATTCGATGGCCAGCTCTCAACCTATAAACCGCACGCGGGCGGGCCCTGTTACCGCTGCGTCTTTGGCGAAGCGCCCCCGGACGATGTGTGGACCTGCTCGCAGGTCGGCATCCTCGGCGCTGTCGCCGGCGTCATGGGAACGCTGCAAGCAACTGAAGTCTTGAAGGAAATTCTGGTTCTTGGCGAAAGCATGGCGGGACGTTTGTTGATTCACGACGCGCTGTCGGCCACGTCACGCCTCGTCAAGATCAACCGCGATCCCGGCTGCGCCTTGTGCGGCGATGCGCCCACCATCCGCGATCTCTCGATCCATGCCGCGTCGAATGGCGGCGTTTGCTCGGTGTAGTCAGCGCAGCCGCCGCTGATCGAAGCTGAAAGCAATCTTCTCGGCGATCCGGATCGTGCCCGCGGCCGGATGATGATGATTGATGATCGCGTTCATGTCGGGGCAATCGGCGAAGCCCATCACCGCGGATGGCACGAGGATCACGGTCGGCCCGTCAGGCGCAAGGAGGCGGTCGCCGCGGCGGCGGGTCATCGTCACGTTCTTGCGCCAGTCCGCGGCGAGATCGGCGATGGCGACGCTTAGAGTTGGCGCGATGCTTGGCACCTCGTAGCGAATCATCATGAGGCCCTCGGGGAGCAAGTCGGCGGAGCCGATCTGAACCAACCGCTCAAGCGCGCAGAGAGATGGCGAGCTCGCGGCGTAGGTGACGGCGCGGCCGACCGAGTTCCAGCGTCCTGCATGGCGGAGCCCGTAACCGCCATCGAGCCGGTCGGCGTCACGCCGGAGCGATAGCCGCCATAAGGTCGTCACGGCATCGTCACACCGCAGCGCCCCAGCGAATACCAGCGATCAAGTCTTCGACGATGCGCCCGCCGGCCTCGGTGCGCGCCAGCGACATCGGCGCGGCGCCGCCGAGCAAGCCGAGCGGCGCGTGCAGCCAACGATCGGCCTTGTCCGCCGCGCCAAAGGCGTCCTCGGCCAAGGTCTTGAGACGAAGCAGCCGGAGAAGCCCATCGGATTCGCTTGCCGTCAGCGGCAGGTGCCGCGCGCGACGATGGCGCCGCGTGCGCCCCGGCACGACCAGATCAAGATCGTCCTGCGTCAGGCCGGCGTCTTCGGCATGTGACAGGGCCGCGACCGGGAATCCCCGGCTCACCGCCGCAGCGAGATCCTGTTCGCTGCGCACCGCACGGCCCAGCACCGCTAGGCCGCCGAGCCTGGCAATCACCGTCGGTAATGTCGCGTGCGGGTCATCGCCAAAAGACACCGCAGCCTCGGCCATTCCTTGGTGGTCGGACTTATGTGCGCCCATGTGATGCATCCGCAATTGGCATATTTGCCGTCAATATGAGGCAAATTTGCCACGACCAGGCAAGCCTTGCAACGGTCAACGGCCTCTGGCTAACGATATGAAATAAAAAGATAATTTCTACAGAGTGCCAATCCTGGCGGCTTCCCGAAACACCGGCCGAGGCGTATATCGCTGCAATGAACGACTCCGCGCTCATCACGGTCGCCGCCGAACAGCGGCGCAATCTGGTTGGTCTCGACCGCAACGAGCTGAAGGAAGCGCTGGTCGCGATCGGTGAGAAGCCGTTCCGCGCCAAGCAGCTCTGGCATTGGATCTATCACCGCGGCGCGACCTCCTTTGGCGCCATGACCGATCTCGGCAAAGAACTGCGCGTAAAGCTTGAAGAGCAGTTCGTGATCGCCCGGCCGGCCATCGCCCGCCAACAGACCTCGACCGACGGCACACGGAAGTGGCTGTTCCACTTCGCCGACGGTCAAAAGGCCGAGACCGTTTTTATTCCGGAAGAAGATCGCGGCGCGGTCTGCATCTCAAGCCAGGTTGGCTGCACCCTGACCTGCCGTTTCTGCCACACCGGTACGCAACGCCTGGTGCGCAATCTCAAGGCGCCCGAAATCGTCGGCCAGTTCATGGCGGCGCGCGATTCCTATGGCGAGTGGCCAACGCCCCTCGACGAAAGGCGGATGCTCTCGAACATCGTCATGATGGGCATGGGCGAACCGCTTTATAATTTCGACGAGGTCGCCAAGGCCCTGAAGATCATCATGGCCGAGGACGGCATTGCGCTCGGCAAGCGGCGCATCACGTTGTCGACCGCCGGCGTCGTTCCCGAAATCGAGCGTTGCGGCCGCGAGCTCGGCGTCAACCTCGCCATTTCGCTTCATGCGCCCGACGACGACACCCGCTCGGCGATCATGCCCATCAACAAGAAGTACCCCCTCAAGGACTTGATGGCGGCGGTCCGCAATTATCCAGGGCTGACCAACGCCCGACGCGTGACGTTCGAGTACGTGATGCTAAAGGGCGTCAACGATTCCCTCGCCCACGCCCGGGCGCTGACGAAACTGGTCGCCGGCATTCCGTGTAAATTCAACCTCATCCCCTTCAACCCCTGGCCGGGCGCGACCTACGAATGCCCGGACGATGCGACCGTTCAGGCCTTTGCCGATCTGTTGGCTACGGCCGGGTTCACCGCCCCGATTCGCACCCCGCGCGGCCGCGACATTCTCGCCGCTTGCGGCCAACTCCGGACCGACTCCGAGCGTCGCTCGGCAAAGGAGCAGCGCCTCCGCGACGCCGAAGAACGCACGCGGGCACAAGCGACGAGGGCGGAGAAAGAGCACGCCGATACATAGCCGTGGCAGCATCCGTCGGCGTCATCGTCCTGGTCTGTGCCTTGAGCGGCTTCGGCGTTCATCGCCTCGTGCTGTCGCGCCGCCTGGACAATGTCGCCCGCTTGCGCGCCGCGGCCGATGAGGCGCTGTGGCGGCGCCACAATGTGATCGGCGACATGATCCCGTGGGCCGCCAACGAAGGCGACCCGGCGACCGAAGCGCTCTTCACGTCGGTGGTCGCGGCCCGGGACGCCGTGATGGCCTGCCGGGCGGACCGGGCGTCACGGCTTGCCGCCGAAGATCGGCTCCAGACGGCGCTCAATGCCTTTTATCTCGCCGCCTACCGCGACGAGGGACTGCTCTCCGTTCATGAGTGGGTTGTCGCCGCCGCCCACGCCCTGAGAGCCGACGTTGGCGCCGCCGAGGCGGTGAAGGCTCACGATACGGCCGCCAACCAATTCCTCGTACGCAGACCGAGCTGGCTGTTGGCGCTCTATCGCCTGGACCCGCCAAAGCCCTTTCGATTGACCGTCCGTTACCTTCATCCCAGTCCCGTCGACCAGCCGCTGGCGTGATTCGCGCGCACTTGCAGCTGCAGCGCTCGCACCTATACTGCGCGCCCTTTCAGACCTTTTGCCGAGGCACCTTCCATGGCCGGCCAGAAAAAAGCGCCGAAAAAAGTCGTCCTCGCCTATTCGGGCGGGCTCGATACCTCGATCATCCTGCGCTGGCTGCAGGTCGAGAAGCAGTGCGAGGTTGTCACCTTCACCGCCGACATCGGCCAGGGCGAGGAGCTTGAGCCCGCGCGCAAGAAGGCGGAATTGCTTGGGATCAGGCAAATCTACATCGAAGACCTGAAAGAAGAGTTCGTTCGCGATTTCGTCTTCCCGATGTTTCGCGCCAATGCGCTGTACGAGGGGCTCTATCTGCTCGGCACATCGATCGCGCGACCGCTGATTGGCAAACGCCTGGTCGAGATCGCCATCGAGACCGGCGCCGACGCCGTGTCGCACGGCGCGACCGGCAAGGGCAACGACCAGGTTCGCTTCGAGCTGACCGCTTATGCTTTGAAGCCCGATATCAAGATCATCGCCCCGTGGCGCGAGTGGAGTTTGACCTCGCGGACCAAACTGATCGAATACGCCGAGCAGCACCAGATTCCGATCCCGACCGGCAAGCGTGGCGACGCGCCGTATTCGATGGACGCCAACCTGCTGCACATTTCCTACGAGGGCAAAGCGCTCGAAGATCCGTGGATCGAACCCGATCAAGAGATGTTTCGCCTGACGGTGTCGCCCGAGAAAGCGCCCGATCAGCCGGAATACATCGAGGTCGAATTCGCCAAGGGCGATGCGGTGGCGGTCAATGGCCGGAAGCTTTCGCCCGCCGCGTTGCTGGCCGAGCTCAATCGGCTGGGCGGCAAGCACGGCGTCGGCCGGCTCGATCTGGTCGAGAATCGCTATGTCGGCATGAAAAGCCGCGGCGCCTACGAAACGCCGGGCGGCACGATTCTCTGGCAGGCTCATCGCGGCATCGAGTCGATCACGCTCGATCGAGAGGCCATGCATCTCAAAGACGAGCTGATGCCGCGCTACGCCAAGTTGATCTACACGGGCTATTGGTTCGCGCCCGAGCGGTTGATGCTGCAGGCGCTGATCGACAAGAGCCAGGAGCGGGTCAACGGCGTGGTCCGGCTCAAGCTCTACAAGGGCAATTGCAATGTGGTTGGCCGCAAGTCGCCGAATTCGCTCTATCGAATGGACTATGTCACGTTCGAGGAGGATGCGGTCTACGACCAGCACGACGCCGAGGGGTTCATCAAGTTGAATGCGCTGCGGCTTCGCCTTGGCAAGATGGCTGGCGGCTGAGGCACGTTCAATGCACGCGGCCGTCATCTTCGACTGCGACGGCGTGCTCGTGAACAGCGAAGAAATCTATCGCCGGATCGAAACCGAGCGCCTGACCGCCATTGGTCTCCGTTACGATCCAGACGATTATGCCGAGCGTTTTCTCGGCGTGACGATCGATGCCTATGCCAGCGGTCTTGATTCCGATTTTCGTCGACAATATGGCCGGCCCCTGCCCGAGGGCTTTATCGACCATCTCCTGGCCGTCACGCTTGAGGCCGTGAAGCGCGAGCTTGCGGCTCATGACGGCGCTCTCGACATCGTTCGCGCGATTGGCGCGGCCAAGGCGGTCGCGTCGTCGTCGGGCCAGATCCGGCTCGAAACCAAGTTGCGGCAAGTCGGCTTGTTCGATCACTTCGCACCGCACGTTTACTCGGCAGACGCGGTCAGGCACGGCAAGCCTGCACCCGACTTGTTCTTGCACGCCGCGGCTTCGCTTGATGTCGCGCCCGCCGACTGCGTCGTGATCGAGGACAGCGTCAATGGCGTGAAGGCCGGCGTTGCCGCCGGAATGCGCGTCGTTGGCTACGTCGGTGGACGGCATTGCTCGCCGCGGCAGGCCGCTAGGCTACGGGCCGCAGGCGCGCGCGAGGTCATCGACCACTTCGATCAATTGTTGGATACTGTCCGCGCTCTCACCCGGGATCACCCATGACCGACTTGATAGCGACATCGATCGACGCGGCTGTTCTGACGCTGCGGTTTAACCGCCCCGACAAGAAAAACGCCATCACCGGCGCCATGTATGCCGCCCTGGCCGAGGCGTTGCGCGCCGCCGACTCGAATCCGGCCGTGCGGGTCGCCGTCATCACCGGGGCGGGCGATGCCTTCACCGCCGGCAACGACCTCAAGGACTTTGCCGAGGATCCTCCCAAGACGGCGGATGCGCCGGTGTTCCGGTTCATGGATGCGATGGCGTCGTTTTCGAAGCCGGTGATCGCCGCCGTCAACGGCGTCGCGGTCGGGATCGGCACGACATTGTTGCTGCACGCCGATGCAGCCTACGCCGTGCCGTCGGCCAAGTTTTCGCTGCCGTTCGTCAATCTGGCGCTGGTCCCCGAATTCGCCTCGAGCCAGCTGCTTGCGCGCTTTGTCGGCCTGCGCAAGGCCCAGGACCTACTCATGACGGGGAGCGCCTTCGACGCCGAGACGGCGCTCAAGCTCGGGTTGCTCAATGCCGTCGTACCGGCGGATCAGCTGGCCGCGACGGTGTCCACCATGGCCCTTGCGCTCGCCGCCAAGCCGCCGGCGGCGCTTCGCGCCACCAAGGCGTTGATCAGGGGCGATCTCGCCGCCATCAAAGCCACGATCGGGGCCGAAGCGCAGGTCTTCGGCGAACGCCTGCGGTCGCCCGAACTGCAAGAAGCGGTCTCGGCATTCTTCTCCAAGCGGCCGCCAGACTTCAGCAAATTCAACTGAAATTAGGGTCGTACCCTGATTACCACACTTAGCCGCCTTTGGTGGCGCCGCGGTTTGTTTGCATGCGGCGCGTGGTGGCCTGGGCGGCTTCGGCGTCGCGTTGCCACTCTTCCGCGGTCTTGTAAACGCGCGTTCCGCCGACCCGCGTTCCGGTCTCGGTGATGCGTTTGCAGATTTTTTCGTCTTTCTTGGGCGCAGCGGGCACGTTTTCGGCCCGCGCAGTCGCGGCGGAAAGAACGAGCAGGCAGGCGAGCATACGGAGCATCGAGGTCTCCTACTTCGGTGGCAGTCGCGTCGGGATCGCGACGTCCTTTATACCACGCTGCGCGGCGGCTGCTTTCAAGGTATTCACCATCAGGCAGGCGATGGTCATCGGACCGACGCCGCCCGGCACGGGCGTGATCGCGCCCGCGACGTGTGACGCGGTTGCGTAATCGACATCCCCCACCAGCCGGCTCTTGCCGTCGGGATTCGGCATGCGGTTGATGCCGACATCGATCACGATGGCGCCCGGCTTCACCCAGTCGCCCTTGATCATCTCGGCTTTGCCGACGGCCGCGACCAGGATGTCGGCCGACCGGCAGACGCCGGCGAGATCCTGCGTGCGCGAATGCGCCATGGTGACGGTGCAGTTCTCGTTGAGCAGCAACAGCGCCACCGGCTTGCCGACCAAGATGGACCGCCCGACCACAACCGCGTGCTTGCCGGAAAGATCGCCGGCGGCATCCTTCGCCAGCATGGCACAGCCGGTTGGCGTGCAGGCCACCAGCGCATCGCCGCCGGCCAGCAGGCGTCCCGCGCTTTCAGGATGAAGGCCATCGACGTCCTTCGCCGGCGATATGGCATTGATCACCGGGAACTGATCGAGATGTTTGGGCAATGGCAGCTGAACGAGAATGCCGTTCACGCCCGGATCGGCGTTGAGTCTTGCGACCAGCGCCAGCAGATCGGCCTGCGAGGTCGTCGCCGGCACGTCGTGCTGGAACGAATTCATGCCCAACTCGTGGGCGGTCTTCTGCTTGCTCTTGACGTAGACCTGGCTCGCCGGGTCCTCGCCCACCAGCACGGTGGCGAGCCCCGGCGTCACGCCATGGCGCGACTTCATGTCGGCGACGGCCGCCGCGATAGCGCCCTTGAGCCGGCCGGACGCCTCCTTGCCGTCGATCACCCGCGCGGTCACGACTTTGCTCCGTTGGCGCGCCAACGCTCGGCGACACAGGCGAGCAACGCCGGATTGCCGGCGACGCGCACCTTCTTGTGCCGGTCGGTCGCGCCCGCAATCACCGAGACCGCGCTCTTGGCGAGACCAAACGCATCAGCCAGCAGCTCACAGACCGCTTCATTGGCTTGACCGCGATCAGGCGGAGCCGACACCGCCACCTTCAACGCCTGCCCATCGGGCAGATCCATCGGTCCCAGAACCTGGCTGCGCGAGGCCTTGGGGCTGACGCGAAGCGCCAAGATCAGACCGGAACAGTCAGCGCGGAAAAAGGCGGCGGGCACGTGGACGTTGGACCTTAATGTCAGCCGCTCATCAGCGAGTTGGCGAACAGGCCGAGATAGCGCTGCACCAGATAGATCGCGAGCAACAGGACAATCGGCGAGAGATCGACATTGCCGAAGGTCGGGATATAGCGGCGAATGAATCGAAACGCCGGCTCGACCATTTGATTGATCGTGCTGCCGATCAT
>VGEM01000008.1 GCA_016869315.1 Alphaproteobacteria bacterium
CACAACGCCTCGGCGCTGGAAGAATGAGGCAAGCGAACCGGCTTGTTGTACGCGCCGTCCTGCGGATCGTCGCACCAGCCGTCGTCGCGGCGGATTGGCGCGATCTGCAGGCCCGACGACAGCGCGCCAATTCGGTCGGCCCGATACAGCGCGCGGCGCAAGGAAAACTGCCCGACCGGAGTCTTGCCGTCGCCTTCGCGTTTGTCGGCGGACACGCCGTGCCGGCCAAGCCGGCAAGGGACGATGCGATAGGCGAACGCCAGCCAACCGCGGTCGGGATGCTTCGGGTCGGGGCGGACTTCAATCGTGCTCATGGTCTGAGCATACCGGTCGCGCGGTCAGATCAAAGGCCTTCGCCCGAGGTCTTACTGTCGCGCTTCAACGCCTGATATTTGGCAAGGCTCGTGGTCATGGCGTCGTTGAACCATGTCGGCACCGTGCCATCGCCGGCGCCGTCGGCCGCGCGGCGGGCATATTCGTATTGTTCGGATGCCGCGGGCGGGCGCTCGTAGGTTTTCTTTGCGGCCGCGGCGATCGCCGCCGGCGCCGGGTCATTGGCCCCGCCACGCAGTCCGGCCGGCGTCTTGGTCCGGGCGCGCACCGCGGCCGCGGTTTCGGTCATCGCGAAGTCGGCGCGCCGCGACGGCATCTTCAGGGCGCGAGCATCGGCGTCGATGGCCGCTGGCGATGTGAATCGTCCCGCGGACAGGTTGACCTTACGTGGGGTTTCGGCCACCGGGGCGGGGTCGAACTCTCGCGATTTCACCGGCACGCGCACGTGCGCCTTGGCGGCAATCTGCGAGGCCGCGATCATGACTTCGGCTTCCGACGGCATGTCGGGCGAAGGCGCGGGTGGCGGTGCAGCCTCGCGAAGCGCATAAGATTGCACCTTGGCCGGGGTCGGCATGGCGATCGGCGGCGGAATGAACTCGCGGTCGCTTGACGCCACCCTGACGGCCTGCGGCGCGACGGGTTCGGGAATAAACTCACGCGCGTCGGCGACCTGGATGGCGGTCATCGCGCCGGGTACCGGCCGGACCAGTGCCATGGCGTGCTCGCCAAGGTCGCGCCCGGTTGTCTCCGCGACCACGCTGTCGACCATGGCGCCGGCGAAGCCAATCGGCCCGCCGAGCACGGTGGCGCCAATCAGCTTGAGCGGGGTCTTGATGGTGTCACCCGTCAGCTCGCGATAAACGGTGTTGACGACCGGGATGTGCTGAAGCGGATTGATCGCGTCAAGCACGTCCCAGAACGAGAGCGGCTGATCGTCAACGTCGCTCTGACGCGGGTCGCGGTCAGGGCGGGTATCGGCGCGGTATCCCGAAGCAACGTCGCGGGGCGACGTTACCGATGCAAGGGTGTCCATGGCCTCAATCCGGTTGCTTGATGCAACGCTTGTCGGACCATGAAGAGCAATTCGCGTGCCAAGCCGGCGCGGCATGAAATCAAAGGTTTAGCGCCGAGTAACCGAGTCCTGGGTGGGCCGGTCGGCAACAATTGCCGGGCCGATTCTGCTTACAGCAGGTGGCCCGACCGGGTCGCCTTGGTGGCGAGATAGCCGCGATTATGGTCGTTCGACGGCATGACTTGCGGGACCCGCTCGACCACGTCGATGCCATGCCGGGCCAGCGCGCCGACCTTGGCGGGATTATTGGTCAGGAGCCGGACTTGACCGATGCCGAGTTGTTTCAGCATGTGCACGGCAGGCAAGTAGATGCGCTCGTCGTCGTCGAAGCCCAGCTGCTCGTTGGCGTCAACGGTATCGAATCCGAAATCCTGCAAGCGGTAGGCACGAAGTTTGTTGACCAGCCCGATGCCGCGACCTTCCTGGGCGAGGTACAGCAGCACCCCCGAGCCCTGGGCCGCGATGGTCTGGATCGCGGCCCGCAGCTGATCGCCGCAATCGCAGCGAAGCGATCCCAACAGATCGCCGGTGAAACACTCGGAATGAAGCCGGGTCAGGACGGGCTTATGGATGTCGAGCGCGCCGATGACGATGGCGAGGTGCTCGGCGCCGCCGTCGAGCGGGCGAAACGAAATAATCCGGCAATTTTCGGTGTCGGCGAGCGGCACGCGTGCCTCGCCGACAATGCGGAGGTCCTCCGCCTGCATGCGGTCGTAACCGTCGATCGCGGAAGCCGCGATGACGACTCGGTTGTGGCTCGACGCCCATCCCGCCGCGTCGCCGCCAATGGGCGCCGCCACGGCGGCCGGCAGCAGGCGCGCGATCTTAACCAGCCGGATGGCGGCATCGGCTGCGCTGCCGGCGGTCGCGGTGCTGGCCGTCACACCGGGGGGCGGCACCGGTCCTTGCACCTCGGGATCGATGAACGGCGCGAGGTCGTCGCACGACCAGGCCCCGATGCCGTTCAGCAGAACCGAGCGTGGTCCATGATCCGCCAGGCCAAGAATGGCGGCGCGGCGGCCGGTCACGATCAGCGCTTTTGGCGGGTGCGTCCGCGGGAGTCCTTCGAACGGGGCGGCGCCAACCACGGTCTCGGCCGCCTGAATCAACAGTGCCGGCTCGTCCCCGCCGCCCGTCACGACCACCGCGCCACCGCGCCGCAGCTCGGCAATCGCGCGGTCGACGGTTTCGCGCTGACGCACGCTCAGGGAAGGGCTGTTTGAGTTCGACATAGTGTGGGGGATACAGACCGCCGACGCGAAGGGCAAGCCGCGTCTCGGGCCGAATATCACCCCTCATCCCCTGGTGCATAGCGCCAAAAAAAGAGCAACAATGTCCATGACTTATATCGATTCCGCAGGTTGCCGTGAACACACCAGCCGCCGCCCCCGCCAGCGCACCGGGCAAGAGCCTTCTGATCGTCGACGACGACGATCTCCTGCGCTGCTCGCTCAAGGATCAGATCGCGGCGCAGGGCGATTTCGCCGTGATCGACGAAGCCGGCGACGGCGCCGCGGCGCTCAAGGCGGTCAAAGGCAAGGTCCACGACATGATCCTGCTCGATATTGGCTTGCCCGACAGCGATGGACGCGATGTCTGCCGGCAGATGCGCGCCGCCGGCGTTCGTTCGCCGATTATCATGCTGACAGCGGCCGACTCCTACGACGACACCATCACCGGACTCGAAGCCGGCGCCAACGATTACGTCACCAAGCCGTTTCGGATGGCCGTGCTGCTGGCGCGGGTCCGCGCCCACCTGCGTCAGCACGAAAAATCGGATGACGCGATTTTCGTGATTGGGCCCTACAAATTTCAGCCGGCGGCCAAGATGCTGCTCGCCGAAAATGGCCATAAGAAAATTCGTCTGACCGAAAAAGAAACCGCGATCCTCAAGTATCTTTATCGAGTCGGTAACAAGACGGTTTCGCGCGAAACGCTGCTCGGCGAGGTCTGGGGTTACAACGCGGCGGTCACGACGCACACGCTCGAAACCCACGTTTACCGGCTGCGCCAAAAGATAGAGCCGGATCCCGATCGGGTCCGGCTCCTGATGACCGAGCCGGGTGGATACCGGCTTAATCCGTCGTAACGCTATTCGCGCCGCGACATATTGTTGAGCAGGTCGAGCACGTTCTTGCGTAGATCGGCGCTGTGCAGCTTCCAGTACGCGCGGACCAGTTCGAGCGACTCGGTGCGGTCCATCGGATCCGCTTCATAGTCGCCCTCGTCCTCGCGCATTCCTTCGCCGTCGCGCGGGCCGGGCATTTCGCGGCCGCCGGTGGTCGCCGAGTTGATGTCCTCGAAGAAGTAAGCGATCGGGCAATTGAGGACCAGCGAGATGTCGTACAGACGGCTGGCGCTGACGCGGTTATGCCCGCTCTCGTACTTTTGCACCTGCTGGAACGTGACGCCGACATCGCCGGCGAGCTGTTCCTGACTGATGCGAAGCATGGTCCGGCGCAGTTTGATCCGTTTGCCGACGTGAATGTCGATCGGGTCCGGTCCGCCGCGGCGGGCGCTGGGCTGGCCTCTGTTGCGTGATTTCTTTGCGATGACTGCCAAGTGACTAAACCCGTGTTGATGTTGTTGTGCCCGCCGGTTCGAGCCGACGTACGCGCGCCATTCTACGCCACTAGGACGCGAATGTCGTCGGCCGTATAGTGATTTTCACCAAAGATTCCAATCTCTTTGTTAGGTGGTAACCTTACCGCGAAGAGGCTGGGCTTGCCGGTGGCAACCTGCTAGAAGGCGCGGAATTCTGCGGGTCCGGCCTGAACAGGCCGGTTTTGAGCCAAAGGACCCCATCATGGCGCGCCAAGCCAAGGTTGAGCGCAATACCAAAGAGACCAAAATTTCCGCCGCAGTCGATCTGAATGGATCGGGTCGCCACGATATCGCAACCGGCATTGGTTTTCTCGATCACATGCTGGAACAGCTGTCGCGCCACAGTTTGATCGATCTCACCGTTCGCGCCCAAGGCGACACGCATATCGATTTTCATCACACCACCGAAGACGTGGCGATCGCTGTGGGCGAAGCCGTGTCGAAGGCGCTGGCCGATCGCGCCGGTATCGGCCGGTACGGGCACGCGTCGATCCCGATGGACGAGACCTTGACCGAGGTTTCGATCGATCTGTCGAACCGCCCCTATCTGATTTGGAAAGTGGTGTTTTCGAAACCGAAGCTGGGCGAGATGGACACCGAGCTGTTCAAGGAGTGGTTCCAGGCCTTTGCCCAGTCGGCCGGCGCGACACTTCACGTACGCAACATCTACGGCGAGAACAACCACCACATCGTCGAGTCCTGCTACAAGGGCTTGGCGCTCGCGTTGAGGCAGGCCGTCGAGATCGACCGGCGCAAGGCGGATCAGGTTCCTTCAACCAAGGGCGTGCTGGGCGGAAGCTTGTAGCCGGACGTTCATGACGGTCTGCATTATCGACTACGGCTCCGGGAATTTGCGCTCGGCGGCGAAGGCGTTCGAACGCGCCGCGCGGGAAACCGGATTTGCCGGCGGCATCGCCGTCACCTCAGATCCGGATATGGTTCGAAAAGCCGAACGGGTCGTGCTGCCGGGCGTCGGCGCATTCGCCGACTGTCGCAAAGGCCTCGATTCCGTCACCGGCACGGTCGACGCACTGACGGAAACCGTCATTCGGCGCGGCAGGCCTTTTCTCGGCATCTGCGTCGGATTGCAATTGATGGCGACCCGAGGCCTCGAGCACGGCGAAACCGCTGGCCTCGATTGGATTCCTGGTGACGTTGTGGCGCTTGCTTCGGTGGGCCGCGACGGCGCGATGCTGCGCATCCCGCACATGGGCTGGAACGAGCTCGACCTTCGCGGGTCGCACCCGGTGATCAGCGGCATTCAAAACCGCGGCCACGCCTACTTCGTGCATAGTTATCATCTGCGCTGCCGTGTCGCGGACCATGCGCTGGCGACAACCGACTATGGCCAGACCGTGACCGCTATTGTCGGTCGCGACAATATGGTGGGCACCCAATTCCACCCGGAAAAAAGCCAGACTCTCGGATTGCAACTGATCGCCAACTTCCTCGGATGGTCGCCGTGATTCTGTATCCGGCGATCGATCTCAAGGATGGCCGCTGCGTGCGCCTGATCAAGGGCGACATGTCGCGCGCGACGGAATTCAACGCCGATCCCGCCGACCAGGCGCGGCAATTTGTCGCCGCGGGTGCGGAGTGGATTCATGTCGTCGATCTCAATGGCGCCTTTGCCGGCCAGCCGGTGAACGGCGCCGCGGTTGCGACGATCCTTGCCGCGGCCGAGGCTCCGGTTCAGCTCGGCGGCGGTATTCGCGACCTTGCCACCATCGAGAGCTGGCTCGGGCGCGGGGTCGCGCGCGTCATTCTCGGCACGGCCGCGGTCAAGAATCCCGACCTAGTCAAGGCCGCGTGCAAAGCGCATCCCGGCAGGATCGCGGTCGGGATCGATGCCAAGGCGGGCCTTGTCGCGACCGAGGGCTGGGCGGAGGCAACGACGCTCAGCGTAATTGACCTGGCGAATCGTTTTGTCGACGCCGGGGTCACGGCGATCATTCACACCGATATCGACCGCGACGGGGTTCTTGGCGGCCCCAATGTCGCCGCGTCGGCGGCGCTTGCGCGCGCGGTCCCGATCCCGGTGATCGTCTCGGGCGGCGTTTCGTCGCTCGACGATCTTGTCGCCATCAAAGCCGAGGCCCGCGCGGGTATCGCCGGCGCGATCAGCGGAAGGGCGATCTACGATGGTCGGATCGACCTTACGGCCGCCATTCGATTGATGCGGGGCTAGATCAACATGCTCAAAGTCCGTGTCATCCCCTGTCTCGATGTCAAGGACGGCCGCGTCGTCAAGGGCGTCAACTTCGTCAATCTCAAGGACGCCGGCGATCCCGTCGAGCAAGCCGTCATCTATGATGCTGCCGGCGCCGACGAGCTTTGCTACCTCGACATCACCGCCAGCCACGAAAACCGCGGCACATTGATCGATGTAGTGCGACGCACCGCCGAACAGTGCTTTATCCCGCTGACGGTCGGCGGCGGCGTGCGGGCGGTCGAGGATGTCCGCGCGCTGCTGCTGGCGGGCGCCGACAAAGTCTCGATCAATACCCAGGCCGTGAAAAACCCGGAGCTGGTGCGCGAGGCGGCCGCCAAGTTCGGAAGTCAATGCATTGTCGTCGCCATCGACGCCAAGGAAACCGCGGCCGGCAAGTTCGAGGTATTCACCCACGGCGGACGCACCGCCACCGGCCTCGATGCGGTCGAATGGGCGCGGCGGATGACGACCCTGGGCGCCGGCGAGATTCTGCTGACCTCCATGGACCGCGATGGCACGCGGGTTGGCTACAATATTCCGCTCACCCGGGCCGTCGCCGATGCCGTCACCGTGCCCGTCATTGCCTCGGGCGGGGTCGGCACGCTCGATCATCTGGTCGCCGGCGTGCGCGACGGCCATGCTTCGGCGGTGCTGGCGGCCTCGATTTTCCATTATGGCCAGCACACGGTGCAGGACGCCAAGGCGGCAATGCGCTTGGCGGGTTTGCCCGTGCGCTAATCGCGGCGTAGAATCGCCGTCATGCCCGGCGACGAACAAGTTCTGAAGCAACTCTACGACGTGATCGAGAACCGCAAGGCGGCCGATCCCGAGACGTCGTACACCGCGCGGCTGTTCGGCAAGGGCACCCACAAGATCGCGCAGAAGATGGGCGAGGAAGCGGTCGAGACGGCGATCGCCGCCGTTGCCGAAAGCCAGGAGCGATTGGTCAAGGAAAGCGCGGACTTAATTTATCACTTGCTGGTGCTGTGGGTGCACAAGGGCGTGAAACCGCCGCTGGTGTGGGAAGAGCTCGAGAAGCGCTTCGGCACGTCCGGCATCGCGGTCAAGGAAGCGCGCAAAAAGAAAGACTGATGCCGTGAGCTACGACGACAAGAATATTTTTGCCCGCATCCTGCGGGGCGAGATTCCCTGCAAGAAAGTTTTCGAGGACGCTCACACGCTGGCGTTCGAAGACATCAACCCGCAGGCGCCCGTGCATGTGCTGGTGATCCCGAAGGGCAAATATGTCTCGATGACCGATTTCGCCGAAAAAGCGTCGGACGCCGAAATCGCCGCGCTCAATCGCGCCGTCCTGAAGGTGGTCGAGGCCAAGGGGCTGATGAGCTCAGGCTATCGCGTGCTCACCAACGCCGGCGCCAACGCCCACCAGGAAGTGCCGCACCTGCATTTGCACGTGTTCGGGGGCCGCGCGTTGGGGTCGATGCTGGTGAAGCGGTAGCGCCTATGACAGATCCTCGACCAATTCAATCAATTCCCCGGCCGGTCCCGACAAGGTGCCGGCCCGCGCTTCGCCATAGGTGTTGTCGGGTTGCGCGCGCCAGGCGGCGGGCAAGGCGCTGATGTCGTCCACCGTGAAGCTGACCATCGCGATGCCCGGCGGAAACTGTCCCATGGCCTTGGGGCGCTCGGGCAAATCGGGCGGCAGCTGGTCGATCTCGAGCTTGTTGCCGCGCTCGCGCATGACCAGCACCGAGAGATCGGTTTTAGTGTCGGCCGGGCGTTTCAGCGCGTCGTTGAGAATGCGAACCGTCAACGACAGATCGCCCTGATCGCCGAGCCTGAACAAGTCCATATAGAACGACTTCAGCTCGGTGCGGCTGGGGCCGCACATCACCATGATGAAAGGGCGGTCGATCGGGGATTTCAGTTCCGGGTGATTCGACTTGAGGCGGTCGCCGGTGTTGCCGGTGAGGTAGACGACTTCGCCGGCGGGCCCCTTGACCTGAAAAGCGCGAATGGCGCCGACGCCGATGCCGTCGGGGGTCGCTAAAATCTCGACGCCGGCGTTCTTCAGCCTGGCAAAGCTGGCATCGACATCGGCGACGCCGATCTCGATCGCGGTCCACCCGGGGCTGATGAGCGGCGCCGGCGTTGCCGGTCGATCGATGGCGGCGAGGCGAATGTACACGTCTTCGCCGCTGGCCGGCTGCAGCAACGCGTAATCCCGCCCGCCCATGGCTAGCAAACCCCAGGCGCCGGCCATGCGGTCGGAGATTTTGCCACGGCGGGCGGGCTTGTAGTCGAGGTGACGCACATACCAATTCTGGGCACCGTCCACGTCGGGGGTTGCCACCGTCACCATGCGAATGCGCTTGAGAATCGCGTCCGGCGGGCCCTGGCCAACGGCGGCTGCCGGCAGCAGTGCCGCAACCAAGGCAATCAGCATCGATCGCATCATTGTGGTCACTCCGCTATGAGGCCCTGGACGACTTTGGCCCGGCTGTGGCAATCGCTGCAATTGAAAACGAGCGGATGGTTATGAAAGACACGCACATTCTGGTGATTGGCGCCGGCATCGGCGGCCTGACGGCGACGCTGGCGCTGCAGAAAGCCGGGCTCAAGGTTTCGGTGTACGAGGCAGCACCGCAATTGGGCGAGGTCGGCGCCGGACTCACCATCAGTCCCAACGCGACGCACGCGCTGGAATACGTCGGTCTGGGGCCGTTCATGGCGGCCAAGGGCGATAAGCCCGAAGCCGGCGCGGGATTGCACTACAAGACGGGCGAGGTGCTCTATCACACCCAGCGCGACAGCTCGTTCAAACAGAAGTATGGCGCCGAATACTACCAAATTCATCGTGCCGATCTCCACGACGCGCTCGCCGCCAAGGCGCGCGAACGCGATCCCGGCGTCATTCGTGTCGGACATGCCTTCGTCGGTCTGGATCAGTCGGGCGGCAAGGTCACGGCGCGATTTGCCAACGGCGCGGCGGCGACCGGCGATGTGCTGATCGGCTGCGACGGCGTGCGCTCGGTCGTGCGGGCCGCGCTGTTTGGCGCCGAGGCGCCCAAGTTCACCGGGCAAGTGTCGTTCCGCGGTATGGTTGAAGCGGCCAGGGTGTTGGAGCACATGGTGCCGACGCCGTCGGCGACCACAATTGGGCCAGGCCGTATCTTCACGCGCTACTTCGTGCGCCATCGCGCCTTCGTCAATTTTGTCGGCATCGCGCGCACGGATCGATGGACCGAGGAAGGCTGGTCGATCCCGGCGACTGTCGACGAGATGTTGTCGGTCTACGGCGACTTTCATGCCCACGCGCAGGCGATCATCAAGGCGGCGCCGCCCGGAAAACTCTTCAAGTGGGCGCTGTTTGATCGCGATCCTTTAGCCGAATGGACCGTCGATCGCGTCACGCTGCTGGGCGATGCCGCGCACCCGATGTTGCCGTTTCTCGGCATGGGCGCCGCCATGGGGCTCGAAGACGGCGCCATGCTCGGCCGCGCGTTCGAGGTCGCCAGCACGATCGACGAGGCCCTCAAGCGCTATGAAGCCGCGCGCAAGGAGCGGACCAAGATGGTGCTGCTCAATTCGCGCAAGCAGGGGCTGATTTATCAATCCGAAGACCCCACCTCGATGCGCGGCTCGACGTCCGGCGAACTCCGCCTCGGACTGTTCGACTACAACGTCAAAACCTCCGCGATATAAAAATAAGTAATTGTTTTTATATAACTAAATAACAAGAAAATAGGGTTCGGCCCTATTTATTCAGGATGCTGCTTCACGAGCCACAGGCTGCCGCCGTGGTTGAGCCAGAAGGGCGGCATCAGGTCGCGCAGGTCCTGGCACTTGTAGGCGACGAAGTGATTGAAAAAGAGAATCCGGTAATGCGGATTGTTCATCAGGAACGCGCGGAGAATGTAAGCCTCGTTCCACGACCGATTGCCGTTGAAGAACCATTCGCGCGGATACTCGAACGGGTAAAAAATGTCGTGGAAGTGGATCACGACCCCCGGCCTGAGGCGCGGAAGCAGGTTGAAAACGATGTGGTTGACGTCGCTGCCGGCCTTGCTGACGTGCGATGAATCGATGAACAGGACATCGCCCGCATCCAGAGCGTCGAACACCGCGGGGTCGACCAGCTCCAACCGCTGCTCGATCAGACGCACTGCCGCATGATCGCCGGGCCGCAGCAACGTCTTCAGTCGATTCGGGTAGGGCTCGATGAAGGTGCAGGCGAATTCGCCGGCGAGGCCGGATTGGCGGATGTCCAACATGACCGCCGACGAATATCCCGAGCCGACTTCGATGACGCGCTTGGGCCGAAGCTTGAGCAACATGGCAGCCAGAACCGAGGCGTCGCCGGGGCCTAACTGATCGTTGTTCCAGTAAAAGCGCCGGCTGGGGATCGCATCGCGCGGCAGTTCGAATTGCGCCGCCAGGGCGGCCAGCTCGCGGAACAGATTTTGCTGCGCGTCGAGATGAAAGTCGATGCCGGCCACGGGTGCGCCGAGGTCGAAGACGGTCGCGGCGCGTTGCGACAGGTCGTCAAGATCCGCGATCGGCGAATAGAAGTGCCCGGCCGGAACCCAGAGTGGTGACGGTGGTGGTGGCGACGCAGCGGCCACAGGCGGGTCTTTCAAGCCGAGAAAAGTGGCCTTGAACCAGGATTTCATCGGATCCCTCGAATTGGCGCGAGCCGCCGGTAACTCAGCGCCTCGGCAATGTGAAGACGCTTGACCGCGTCGGCGCCTTCCAAGTCCGCGATGGTGCGCCCGACGCGCAGCGCGCGATGATAGCCGCGGGCGGTGAGATGCATCTTCTCGGCGGCCTGGGTCAAGAGCGCGCGACCGTCGGCGTCTGGCGCCGCGACCTTCTTGAGAAGCTCGCCGTCGGCCTCGGCATTACAGGCAACGCTCGCGCCATACCGCGCGGTCTGGATCGCGCGCGCGGCGGCGACGCGTTTGGCGACGGTGGCCGAGTCTTCCGTCGCTGCCGGCGCCGACAGATCGAGCGGATCGACCGCCGGCACGTCGACGTGGAGATCGATGCGATCGAGCAACGGCCCGGAGATGCGGCCCTGATAATCCTCGCCGCAACCAGGCGCTTTGGAGCAAGCCAGGGCGGGACTGCCGAGGTAGCCGCACTTGCAGGGGTTCATGGCGGCGATCAATTGAATGCGCGCCGGATAGGTGACGTGGGCGTTGGCCCGCGCCACGACGGCGCGCCCGGTCTCGAGCGGCTGACGCAACGCTTCGAGGGTCGCGCGCGGAAACTCGGGCAGCTCATCAAGAAACAGCACGCCCCGGTGCGCCAGCGAGATTTCTCCCGGCTTGGCGCGCACGCCGCCGCCAACCATGGCGGCGTGCGACGCCGAATGATGGGGATCGCGAAACGGCCGCCGGCCGAGGACCGCGCCGTCGGCTAACTGGCCGGCGACGGAATGAATCAAACTGAGCTCAAGGGCCTCGCGCGGACTCAAGAGCGGCAGCAGGCCCGGCAGGCGCTGGGCCAGCATCGACTTGCCGGCGCCGGGCGGCCCGATCATCAGCAGGTTATGACCGCCCGCGGCGGTGATCTCGAGCGCCCGCTTGGCTGTCTCCTGGCCCTTGATGTCCTTCAAATCGGGTAAGCTTGGCGATTCTTTGGGCGGCGTTGGCGTGGGCTGGCCCAGCAGTGCCGTGCCCTTGAAGTGGTTGATCAACTCCAAGAGCGAGCGCGGCGCCAGCACGCCCTGCCCGCCGGTCCAGGCCGCCTCGCCGCCCTGGGCCGCCGGACAAATGAGCCCGCGTCCCGCGGCTTTGGCGCCGACCGCTGCAGCGAGCACGCCGCTGACGGCGGCAATCGACCCATCGAGACCGAGCTCTCCGAGCACGACATAACCATCGAGTTCGTCGCGCCCCACCACATCCATCGCCGCCAAAACGCCAAGCGCGATCGGCAGATCGAAGTGGCTGCCCTCCTTCAGCACGTCGGCGGGGGCGAGATTGATGGTGATCCGCTTCGGCGGCAGGCCTAGACCGATCGCCGTGAGCGCGCTTCGCACGCGTTCCTTGGATTCAGCCACCGCCTTGTCCGGCAGGCCGACGATGGTGAAGCTGGGCAAACCGCCCGACAGCGCCACTTGAACGTCAATGGCAAGCGCCTCGATACCGGCAAACGCGACGGTGCGGACGCTTGCGACCATGCGCCGCTCAGGCCGGCCTTGGCGTCGCGGCCGGCGGCGCGATGCCCTCGCGATCGAAACGGGCTTTGATCGCCTTCGACAAGTCGGCTTTTGCCGGCGCGAGATCGGCGGTCTTCACCCAGCCGACGGCGCTCACCGTCACCGAGGCATCGGTCACTCTCGCAACTGCGGCGCCCGGCGCCGGCTCCTTCAAGAGGCGCGCGTCCGACGCGAGCTCGGCCACCGCCAACGACAGCGCGCGGTCGATGTCGTTGGCATGGGCAATCGGAATATCGATGGTGACGGCCCGGGTCGGATGGGCGGTCAGGTTGCGAATGGTCCCGCCCCACACCGTTCCATTGGGCACGATCACCTTGACGTTGTCGGCAGTCGCGATCTCGGTGGTGAACAGCGTGATGGCCTTGACCACGCCGCTGACGCCGGCGGCCTCGATCGCATCGCCGACCTTGAAGGGACGAAACATGATCAACAGCACGCCCGAGGCGACATGATTGAGCGTGCCCTGCAGCGCGAGGCCAACCGCGAGGCCAAGGGCGCCAAGCACGGCGACGAAGCTGGTGGTCTGCACGCCGACGCTCGACAGGACGGCGATGATGGTGAAGGTCAAGACCGCATAGCGCGCGGTCGATGCCGCGAAGGTGACGAGGGTCTGATCGACGCGCGGCGACTTGCCGAAGGCGCGCATGATGCCGTTCGACATCCATCCCGCCGCCAGCCAGCCAAAGATCAGGATCAGAATCGCTCCGATCACCGACAGGCCGTAGCCCGCGATCACCGCCATCACGGCCTCAACCATCTGGCTGACCTGCCGTTCGACCTGCGCCTGACTTATGTCTAATACATTCATTTATTTAGTATATTCCATTGAAATCAGGGTACGACCCTATTTTCGTGATTCGATGGCGTCCCAGACGAGGCGTTCCAGGAAAACGCCGTCAAAGCGGTTGATCTCTTGGATGCCGGTCGGCGAGGTGACGTTGATTTCGGTCAGGTAGTCACCGATCACGTCGACGCCGACGAAAACCAGGCCGCGCTGTTTGAGCGCCGGACCGATCTGCTCGCAGATCTCCTGCTCGCGCTTCGACAGCGTGGTCTTCTCGGGCCGCCCGCCGATATGCATGTTGGAGCGCGCCTCGCCCGCCGCCGGCACGCGGTTGACCGCGCCGACCGCCTTGCCGTCGACCAGGACAATACGCTTGTCGCCTTTGCGCACCTCGGGAACGTAGCGCTGCACGATCACCGATTCGCGCCAGGTGGTGGTGAACATCTCCAGCAGCGCGTTGAGGTTTTCATCCTCGGGCTTGATGTGAAACACTCCGGCGCCGCCGTTGCCATAAAGCGGCTTCACGATGATGTCCTTGTGCTCGGCACGGAACTCGCGAATCGCCGCGGCGTCGGAGGCGATCATGGTCGGGGGCATCACGCCCTTGAAGTGGGTGATGAACAATTTTTCCGGCGCATTACGAACGCTGACGGGATCGTTCACCACCAAGGTCTTGGGATGGATGTGCTCGAGAATATGAGTCGCCGTGATGTAAGCCATGTCGAACGGCGGATCCTGGCGCATCAGCACCGCGTCCATGGTTGCGAGATCGATCAGCTCGAACTCGCCGAGCGTCGAGTGATTGCCACGCTCGCGCCGCACCTCCATCCGGCGCGCCCGCGCCAAAGCCTTGCCGTCGCGGAAGATCAGGTGCTTCGGCAGGTAGTGGTACATCGCGTGTCCGCGCCGCTGGGCCTCCAGCGCCAGCACGAAGGTCGAATCGCCGTCGATACTGACCGATTCGATCGGATCCATCTGAAATGCAACCGTCAACGCCATCACGTCACCTGTTCTCAATTGATCCGATCGCGCAATTCACCGATCACGCGCACGATCTTGTCTTTATCCGGCCCGGCCTCGGCGTGGGCGATAAAACCCTCGAATGCCGCGATCGAACGCTTGAGCTGGCCGGCGCGCATGTAGATCACGCCGGCTTCCCGCCACAAGGAGGCATTGGCCGGGTCGAGCAGCAACATGCGCTCGACCGCCTCGGCCGCCTGAGGAAGCTGTCCACGATCGAGGTTGCGCGCCTTGATATTGTTCTGCAGCCTGATCAGCACGTCGCGATTGGCGACCGGGCGGTAATGCCCCGCCTCAAGTTCGACGCCGGGGCCGGCCACCACCTTGAGCAACTCGCGCAATTCCGGCGCGCCCATGACGCGGCCTTTATGAAACGGATCGATAATCGCCCGCCGGCCATCGATGCTCTCGAGGCGGATCAGAAAATGATTGGGAAAATTGAGCCCGACCGCGGCCCAGCCCTGCGCCCGCGCCGCGAACAGGTAAAGGATGCCGAGCGCGACCGGCAGGCCCCGCCGCCGCTCGATCACCCGCATCAAGTTGGCGTTGTCCAGGTCCTCGTAGGTCTCGTCGTCGCCGACATACCTGAAATGATCGACCAGAACGGCCGCAAGCACCTTGGCCATGTCCTCGGGCGAGGGCGCGCCATCGCAACCGGCCGTATTCGCGTGCTGATGCACGGCATCGGCCACTTCACGAAGGTGCTCGCGATAAAGCGCCAGGTCGGTGGTCGGGTGATCGAGCGCCGCCAGCAACAACGCCGCTTCGGCAATGTCGACGGTCTCGTCGGCCTGTCCGGCGAGCCGCTTCAGGGATTCTCGGGCCTCAGTCGTCTGCATGGTCCGCGCCGCGGGTCCCGCACGTGGTCGAATCGGTTCCCTGGCTGTGTACTCGATTCACGCGCGCCCGTCACGGACGCCCAAGCCCCGGTCGCCAACCGTCGGCGATCCGCCGCGGCCACCAGCCCGCCAGTGTCATCACATCGAATCGGATGTCGAGGCGGGCAAGTTCGGGCCGTCGCGCAAGATAGCTCTCGGCGGCGCGACTCAAGCGCTGGCGCTGCGACTCGGTGACGGCCTCAAGCGCCGTTCCGTCGTCGGCCCGCGCCTTGACCTCGATAAACGCGAGCGTGCGACCACGCTTGGCGACAATGTCGATCTCGCCGATTCCAGTGCCGCGCCCGCCGCCGACGCGGCGATCAAGCACCCGCCACCCCGTAAGGAAGAGCAGAGCGGTGCATAACGCCTCGGCAAGACGCCCGCGCCGCTCGGCGCTCCGGCCGCGCGCCTGCCGCGCCTCTGTCATCGGGCCTTCGCCCGAGACAAAGCGAGGGCGCGGGCATAGACGTCGCGCCGCGGTCGGCCGCTGCCGGCGGTGACCAGATCGACGGCGTCACGAATCGAGTAACTCTTGAGAGCGGCGCCAAGCGCCCGGTCAACGTCTGCGTCGGTCTCGGGGGCGGCGTCAGGGGCTCCGCCGACGACGATCACCACTTCGCCGCGCGGCGGATTGTTCGTGGCGTCGTTCGCGAGCGTGGCCAGATCGCCGCGCCGTACCTCTTCATGAAGTTTGGTCAGCTCGCGACAGAGCGCCGCGGGTCGGTTGCCGAGGGCGACGGCCATCGCCGCGAGAGACTCGGCCGCCCGGCCCGGCGCTTCAAAAAACACCAGTGTCGCCGGCAGGCGCGAAAGCTCTTCAAGCGCCCGGTCGCGCGCGCCGGCCTTCGCGGCCAGAAAGCCCGCGAAATAGAATCGATCGGTCGGCAGGCCGGCGACCATCAGCGCGGTCATCGCCGCCGAGGGCCCGGGCACCGGCGTGACGGGCACGCCGGCGTCGATACAGGCGCGAACCAGCTTGAAGCCCGGATCCGAGATCAGCGGCGTCCCGGCGTCGCTGATCAGCGCGACGGTCTCGCCCCGCTGCAGCCGCGCGAGAATCTGTGGCCGAACACGGTCGGCATTGTGATCGTGATAGGGCGTGGTTGATGTGCCGATCCCATTGCGGTCGAGCAGCACGGCCGAGACCCGCGTGTCCTCGCAGGCGATGAGATCGACCTGGGCGAGCACCTCGCGCGCCCGCGTCGATAGATCGCCGAGATTGCCGATGGGTGTCGCCACCACGAAAAGGCCGCGAAGTCCGGCCAATTTACTTGGCGCGGCGGGCGGACTAGTGTCGCCTCGCTCCGGTCTTGCCGCGCTCGACCGGCCTCGGTTTTCTCGCGATGACATCGAACACGATCTCCCACGGCATCTTCGGCTTCCCGGCACGCTGGCGCAACACGGCGATGGCGACGCTTGCGGTCATGCTCACGGCCTGTGCCGGCGGTGAAAGCGCGCCGCCAGCCAAGATCTCTGCGCCGCGCGTCGAATCGTTCGCGCCGTCGGCGCCGACTTCGATTGTCACCGCGAAACCCGAAGCGGCCGCCCGAGCGACGCCTGCGCCGGTTCGGCCGGCGGCGGGCGTCACGGCCGCCGAACGCGATCCCACCGGCATGGTGCGGGTCGGGCTGTTGGTGCCGCTGACGGGGCCCGCGGCGCCGATCGGCCAGGGGCTCCTGAATGCCGCCCAGATGGCGATGTTCGACGGAGCCGATCAACGCCTGGTCCTCCAGATCTACGACACCGGCGGTACGCCCGACGGGGCCGCCGCCGCCGCCGCCGCTGCGGTTTCTCACGGCGCGCGGTTGCTGCTGGGGCCGTTGTTCGCGGCCGAGGCCAAGGCGGTTGCCGCTCAGGCCGAGGCCGCTCAGGTCGAGGTGATCAGTTTTTCGACCGACCCCAGCGTCGCCGGCGGGCGGGTTCATGTGCTCGGCTTTCTCGTGCAGGACCAGGTACGCGAGGTCGTGGCCCACGCGCGTGCCCGCGGCTTCGCGCGCTTCGCCGTGCTGGCGCCGAACACGGTCTACGGTCAGACGGTGGTTGATGCGTTGCATGACCTGGTTCCCGGCTCCGGAGGCGAACTGACGCGGACGGCTTATTTCGATCCATCCGGCAACGATCTTGAAGACGTCGTTCGCACGCTCGCCAATTACGACCAGCGGCGCGCCGCCCTCGAAGCCCAGCGCGCCGAGCTTGCCGCGAGAACCGACGAAGTCAGTCAGCTTGCGCTGAAACGGCTCGAGCGGCTCGACACCACGGGCGATGTCGATTTCGATGCCATCTTCATTCCCGAACAGGGCGCGCGACTGGCGCAGGCGGCATCGCTGCTGTCGCTCTACGACGTCGAGCCCGGCCGCGTGCAGCTGCTCGGCACCATGCTTTGGAACACGCCGGCCTTGGCGCGCGAGCCGGCGATGCTGGGCGCGCTGCTTCCAGCGCCCGACCCAGCCGCGTCGCGCGACTTCGCGACACGGTATCGACAGATTTACGGCAGCGCGCCGACGCAACTGGCGTCGCACGGCTATGACGCGACGGCGCTGGCGGCGGTGCTCGGTCGTGCCGAGGACGCCGACAATCCTTTTGCCGCATCGGCGCTGCTCAACCCCTCGGGATTTGCCGGCGTCGACGGAATCTTTCGTCTTTCGCCCGATGGCTTGTCGGAACGCGGCTTTGCCGTGCTTCAGATTTCGCGCGCCGGCGCCGACGTGGTCAAACCCGCTGCCGCCAACTTCGCACCACCAACCAACTGAAATATATGAGTTAAATAGAAATAAATAGGTTCGTACCCTATTTACGGGCGGGTGCGTTAGAGGCCGGACTTGGCGGGGTAGATGTTCTTGGCGAGGACGTCTTTGAGATTCTGCGCCGGCTTGAGCTGGCTGCGTCTGACGATGACCCGTGGCTCATCGTTGCCGCGGCCGTAGACGGCGGCGTTCCAATCCTTGCGCGGCTTGATCACCGCGCCTTCAAGCGCCCCACCCGCGAACAGGCCGGCGTTGGCGGAATAGGCGACAATGTCCTTGCCGACGTTGGTGGTGGTCGAGGCTTCAGCCCCGGCGCCGACCGAGCCGACCGAAATGCCGACGTTGGCGCCGAACTTGAATTCATCGTTGAGCACGGCCTCGAGACCCTTCTCGGTCAGGATCATGAACACGATTTCGGCCGACTGCATGCCGGCCTGCAGGCCGATCGAACCCGAGGTCATGCGATAAAATACCGGATCGCCAAAAGCCGACTCCGACTGACGCTGGAGCAACACGCCGTCGCCGTAACCACCGCCGAGGATGAATCCGGCTTTATAGTACGACGGAATCACCATCACGCCCTTGGAGCGCTTCAGCAGGTCGTCCATGTCGGCCGACGATTTCTGCGCCGCGCGTACCCGTTCGACCGTGATCGCCGCCTCGTCGATGATATGGCGCGCATCCATAACGTCGTCGGCCCGAGCAACGCCGACGAGCGGAAAAAACGCGGCGACCGTGAAAAGCGTGCGGCGGCGAAGGGTCATCCCAAACCTCATCAATCGGACGGAGGGGCTCGATCATGAATCAATCCGACTCCCGACGCAAACTGCGCGAAAAAACGGGCGTCAGAACGGCGAAAATCAGTATTTTTCGCGGCGCAGCGCGTCGATATGGCGGCCCTGGAACAGCGTAATGCCAAGCTGCTGACCGATCCTGACGGCGGCCTCGGAATCGCACCGCGCCATGATCACCCGGCCGCGCCGCCGCTCCCGGATCATGTCGCGAATCGCATGCCCCTTGGGCGTGCCGGAAATCGCCGCCATCTCGTTGGCCCACATCAACTTGACGTAGCCGACGTTCAGCTTGTTGGCATCGGCATAGAGCATGGTGTCGAGCGTGACGCCGTCGATGCACACGCGATAGCCGCGTTCGTGAACGAAGTCGCGAGCAAACATGAATGACGGCAGATCCGAGAATACGTCCTCGAGTCTCAGCTCCAACACCGCGTCCTGAGCGCCCTGGGTGAAGTCCTCGTCGAACTCGAGAAACTCTTCCGACAGCAGCGTCGCGACATTGAGGTTCACGCTGAACCCCTCGCGCGTCAGGCTCTTGTCGTCGCGCCGCCCAATCTGGGCCATGACGCGGCGGTCGAGCGTCTGAGTCAGCCGCTGGAACAGCCAGGGGTTGGCGGTGAAGTCGGTGCCCGGCATCAATGTTTCGCGAAGTTCCGCGATCGACACGAACACTTCGGTAAACACGACTTCGGTCCGGTTACCCTCGACGAACGCGCACACCGGCTGGCGTCGGGTGAAGCTCGACAAATCGACCCGCGCCAGCGAATCCTCGGCGCGTTCCAGGCCGAGCGGCGTCATGGGCTGGCCACGCTCGCGATTGCCGCGCCGAGCCTCGTGATCGGTCACCAGTTCTTCGAGCGACTTCGCCGGCTTTTCCACGATGCCCACCTGCTGTTCGGCAAACTGGACAAGCTGGCCATATTCGGCCGCCATGTCGAACCAGCTGGTGAGCCGGTTCTTGCGCGGATCTGACTTGAACTTGATCAGCAGCGGATCGCCACCCCAGAGGCGGAGCAGCTTGGTGACGCACTTTTCAATCGACATCGACTCGTTGATGTCGAACATCACGACGAGATCCGAATTGCGCAGACGATAGAGCCGTGCCGCCTGCATCCGCGCTAGCGCTTCGAAAGCCGACTCCGCCTCACGGAGTCCTCTCACGTCTCGATTCTTGGGCTGCAGCCGCGAGATGTACAGGCGAACCACGCCGCGACTGGACGGCGCCGATACAATAGCGCGAAGGTCTTCGAGCAGGCGATGCTCGTGACTTTCGCCCAATGGGTGGGTGAGCAGGAAATCTGGGGCTTTGCTGAGGTCAGACATGATCGTTCCTCACGCTCGCTTGCGCCGGCCGGGTTTGCCGAAGGCATCGAGGAAGCGCCCCTGGAACACCTTGATGCCGGTGCGAATGCCCCATTCGAGCGCGTCCTGGGAATCGCAACGCGACAACACCGTGCGCTCGGCGCCGACCTGCTCGATCATCCGTGCCGCCGAGCGGTCGCTTCCCGGCGTCATCATGTCCCACAATTCCGGCGCCCAAATCAGCTTGGCATAGTCGGGTTTCAAGTGGCCGACGTCAAAGTGCTTCAGGGTCGTGGTGGTGAGGCCGTCGATCAGCACCGCATGCCCCAAGCCCTGTAAGGCGCCTTTCACTTCTTTGTAGAGCGCGAGGTTGGTCAAAACGTCGCCGAGCTGGACCTCGACAATGATCTTGAGGCCCTGTTCCATCCGGGTCAGGAATGCCTGAAACACCGGGGTTGTCACGGTCTCGAGATTGAGGTTGAGGCTTACTCCCGGAACGCCGCGGGCATGGGGCGCATGAGCGACCACCTCGAGCATGCGCACGTCCATCGTGCGGCTCAAATCCTGGAACAGCCAATGATCGCCAAGCAAATTGAGTTTCGGGGCCAGCGCGCGCTGGAGGTCCGCAACTGACATGAAGAATTCGAAAAACTCGATCGACGCCTCATTGGTCGCCGGACTGACACGGCACGCGACTTGATCGCGCACGAAAGGGATCACGTTGGCGTGCGAAAGCTTTTTCTGCAGATCTTCGAGGTCTTTCGGCGACATGGCCGGAAGCCCCGCCACCGCGGCGCGGGGCGGCGCCTTTTGCGCCGCTTGCTTGAGGTTCTGCGCCAACGCGATGGCCAATGCCGCGTCGAGACTGAGGTCGTACCACACAACAAATCGATCGGTTTGACCGGCCGCCGTTTGCGTGACCGGATCGGTTGCGAACAACGAGCGAATCCGGTCGCAGATATTGTTGACGTCGCGTTGCCCCGCCGGGCTGACAATCAGCACCAGATCGTCGTTGAAGATCGGAAACATCTGCACCTGGCGTCCGCTTTCCAGGGTGCGGAACATCCGGCCGATGATGCGAATACGAACGGAGGTGCGGTTCGGCGCCAGCAGCTGAGACAGGCGGATGTGTACCGCCTTACGACCCTCGGGATTACGGCGGATGCGGTCGAGCTGGTCGAGCAGAACGCCTTCCTGGTATCCCTTGGCGCCCTGGCCGTACATGTGCTCGCCCCATTCCTGGTCCCGATTTCAGGGTGGCCTGTACTATGAGCCGCCAGATCAAGCCCGGCAATCCACCCCGTCCTATGGTAACTATTTGGAAATGATTAAGAAATACCTTCCGAGATCGACCGTGTCAGACCCGGCCACGCGTCGCCTGTGGGCACGCGACAATGTCGACGCACGGTCGCGAGGGAACGCGGCATGAGCTTTGCGAGGCGCATCATCGTCACCGGCGGCGCCGGCTTTATCGGCTCGCACCTGTGCGAGCGACTCCTGGCCCGCGGCCAGGAAGTGCTGTGTGTCGACAATTTCTTCACCGGCCGCCGCCAGAACGTCGTGCCGATGATCGGCAACCCGATGTTCGAGCTGATGCGCCACGACGTGACGTTTCCGCTCTATGTGGAGTGCGACGAGATTTACAATCTTGCTTGCCCGGCTTCGCCCGTTCACTACCAGTTCGATCCGGTGCAAACGACCAAGACCTCGGTGCACGGCGCCATCAACATGCTGGGCCTCGCCAAGCGCACCAAAGCCAAGATCCTCCAAGCCTCGACCAGCGAAGTCTACGGCGATCCGACCGTGCATCCGCAAGTCGAAAGCTATAACGGCAACGTCAATCCGCTCGGGCCGCGCGCCTGCTACGACGAAGGCAAGCGCTGCGCCGAGACGTTGTTCTTCGATTACTTCCGCCAGCACCGGCTGCGCATCAAGGTCGCGCGAATCTTCAACACCTACGGCCCACGGATGTTGCCGAACGACGGCCGCGTCGTGTCGAACTTCATCGTACAGGCGATCAAGAACGATTCCATTACGATTTATGGCGAAGGTCAGCAGACCCGCTCGTTCTGTTACGTCGACGATCTGGTCGACGGCTTCACGCGGCTGATGGACACGGGCGACGACATTACCGGACCCATCAACCTCGGCAATCCGGTCGAGAATACCATCCTCGAACTGGCCGAGGCCGTGATCCGGCTTTCGAAGTCGAAGTCCAAGCTTATTTATAAGCCGCTGCCCGAGGACGACCCCACGCGCCGCCGGCCCGATATTTCGCGGGCCAAAGCCCAGCTCAACTGGGCGCCGTCGGTGCCGCTCGACGAGGGTTTGTCGCGGACCATCGCGTATTTCCGCGCTCTTTTGGCTTAGGTGCCGAGGGAGCCATGAACGAGCCTACACCCGATACGTCAGGTTCCCGCGCCCAACTGGCCCGGCACTTGAGCGGCTTTGCCGGTCGCCGCGTGCTGTGCGTTGGCGACGTCATGGAAGACCGTTTCATCTATGGCGAGGTCAAACGCATTTCGCCCGAAGCGCCGGTTCCGGTCGTGCGCATCACGCGCGAATCGAAGGCCCTCGGCGGCGCCGGCAACGTGGTTCGCAATCTCACAGCGCTTGGCGCGAGCTGTGCCTTTGTCGCCATGATCGGCGACGACCGCGCCGGCCGCGAAGTGACCGAGCTGCTGGCCGCGATGCCGACAGTCGAGCCTTACCTGCGCGTCACCCGCACCCGCGAGACCACTATCAAGAATCGCTTCTTCAGTCTCGATGGCCATCACTTGCTGCGCGCCGACCGTGAAACCACGACGCCGATTGTCGCCGCCGAGGTCGAGCACCTCGCCCGCGCCGCGATCGATCAGGCGGCCGGCGCCGATATCATTGTCTTGTCGGATTATGCCAAGGGCATTTTCGCCGGCGATCTGGCGCGCCGCGTCATCAACGCGGCCGCCAAGGCGGGCAAGTCCGTGATCGTCGATCCCAAGGGCACCGACTATGGCCGCTATGCCGGCGCTGATGTGATCACGCCCAATCGCGCGGAACTCGCCGAAGCGACCGGACTGCCGGTCGACGGCGATGACGCGATTGTCGCAGCCGCGCGTAAGCTGCTCGCCGACACCGGCATTCGCGCCGCTGTGGTGACACGCTCGTCCGATGGTATGACGGTCGTTTCCGGCGATGGGCTGGTGATGCACCTCCCGGCGGAGTCGCGCGAGATTTCCGATGTCACCGGCGCCGGCGACACGGTGGTGGCGACGTTGGCGGTTGCGCTCTCGGCCGGCGCATCGCTGGTCGATGCGGCCAGGCTCGCCAATGTGGCTGCCGGCGTCGTTGTCGCGCGCCACGGCACGGCGGTTGCCGCCGTCGCCGATATTGGCCAGGCGCTGATGCATCGCGATCTCGCCATGGTCGAGAGCAAGTGCGTCGATCTCGCCACGGCCGTTGCCAGGGTCGACGATTGGCGCCGGCGCGGACTCAAGGTGGGTTACACCAACGGCTGCTTCGATCTGCTGCATCCCGGTCATGTCTCGCTTCTGGCGCAGGCCCGCGCGGCGTGCGACCGGCTGATCGTGGGCCTTAACAGCGACGCTTCCGTCAAACGCCTCAAGGGTGAAGGCCGTCCGGTCCAGTCCGAAACCGCGCGCGCTGCCGTGATGGCTTCGATCGGTCACGTCGATCTGGTGGCGATCTTCGATGAAGATACGCCACTCAGGCAGATCGAAGCCCTGAAGCCCGACGTGCTCGTCAAGGGCTCGGACTATTCCCGCGCCACGGTTATTGGCGCCGACGTGGTCGAACGGCACGGCGGCAGGGTCATTCTGGCCGACCTGATGCCTGCATTTTCGACCACCGCCACCATTGCCGCGCTAAAACGCGGCGGCTGACGATCAGCGAAGCAAGAGAGAAGGAGCATCGCACATGAACAGCGAACTGACCTCAAGAGCCAAGCGCATCATGCTTGCTGCCGGCATTGTCCTCGGGCTCGCCGGCTGCGGCGCCGTCGGCACGATGTTCCCCGAATTCGAAATGCGACCCGATACCGCCGGCCAGGACGCCGGCATGGGCGGCGCCATGGGCATGGCGAACCCCTCTGACCCCAACGCGGCGTCGATGCCACGCCGGACCATCATGCCCGAGACCCTGGTTGGGTGCCGCGGTCATGTGTTGGTTCCGGCGCTCGGCATGACGATGGTTCCTGTCGGCGGGCCGCCACCGGCGGCGGGACAATACATTCGGGAAGAGCGCCTGACCGCGCCATACCGGGTGATCAGACCGGGCGACCGCATCACGACCGATCGCAATCCGAGCCGGCTCAATGTCGAGCTCGACCGCATGGGCCGGATCATCGATCTGGGCTGCGGCTGAGTCTCACTCGCGCGGATCGACCATCGCCGACAGGCGCTGCCCGGCGGCGATCGCGAAGCGGAGCGTCAACGCACGCCGGCGCGCGGCGTGCAGGCGATGGAGCGGCGCCGGGCGGATCACGGTCGCGGCGTAGGCGTCGGCCAAGACCACACCGCAGGTCGACGGCAGAATTTTCCACGGAAAATCCGGCGGCACGGCGAACGAAAACGCGTCGCAGTAAGGCACGTACTCAAGCCACTTATCGTCGGCGTGGTAGTCGGCCGGCGTGCTCTTGACCTCGACCATCGCGATCAGCCCTTGGGCGCTGATGCCGGCGACATCGGCGCGCCGCCCGGTGCCAAGTTTGAACTCGCGAAGCGTGGCAAAGCCCGAATCCTCGAGCCACCGCGACACGCCGCGTGTCACCGCGGTGGTGATCGCGGCCGGATCGTCGGCCAGCACACCGGTCCATGGCCGGGTGCGACTCCAAGGCCGCGGCCGCGCGTCGCGGGTGGGGAAGAGCGATTCGTTCATGGTCTGTTCCTGCCAGAGTCTCACGCCAAGGCGTTGTTCTGCAATGGGAAAAATCGCGTTAGCATTTGACCATGCTGCCTGACCTGCCGCTCCCGCTCTCGACACCTCGCCTCGGGCTTCGCAACTACGGCAACTCCGACGCGACGGCTGTCGCGGCTTATGTCGTGACCGCCGACTATTGGCAGCATCAGGCCGTTGAGATGCCGAGCGCCGAGCAGATTGCCGCATTGGTCAAATGGGGCGCGGCCGAGGCCAAAGTGACACCGCGCCTCAACTACTTTCTCGCGGCGACGCGTAAAGATTCCAGCGAGATCGTTGGTGAGGCGGTGCTGCGTGTGCTCAATCCCACGGCGCGGCAGGCGGAGATCGGGTTTGGGATCGCCAAGAAAAACTGGCGCCACGGGTTCGCGACCGAAATCGGTCGCGCGCTCCTCGCGGCCGCCTTCGACACGCTCAAGATGCACCGCGTGACGGCGCAATGCGCGCCTGAAAATTTAGGTTCGCTTCGCGTTCTTCAGAAACTCGGCATGGCGCGCGAAGGCGTGATGCGCGATGTCGCATTTGCCCGTGGCCGCTGGTGGTCGAGCGTCGTCATGTCGATGCTCGAAACCGAGTACGCCAAGATCAAATCAGTCCAGCGCGGAAAATAGGGTCGTACCCTGATTTCCCGTCACGCCGCGATTACGGCAATCCGGCCCATCGGGAGAGAGCGGGCTTTTAGACGAATCACGACGTCGACGTCCTGGTCGAGCGCGGTGAGAAGTGACATCAAGCGCTCAACCGAAAATCCATCGAGTTTGTAGTTCATCAACGCGGAGACTTTGGGTTGGCCAAGACCCGGCTTATTTCAAACGATCGCCTGGGTCACCCGGTGCCGCGCGTCACCGTCTCGTCGTCTTCAATTCGCCGACCTTTACTTCGCTTTGCCATATCTCGCCGCGTAATTCTGCGTTGCGCGGCGGCTCTTCTCTGGCCTCACCACCCGGTGGTGATGCGCTCGACCAGTTGCTTAACGCTGGGGATGAAGCCGTTCTTGTACCAGGGGTCGAGGGCGAAGCGGTACGCGTTGTGCCCCGAGAACATCAGCTCGTTCTCGATGTCGCCGTCGTGGGCGATGTTCTGAAGCGTCTTCTGGATGCAGAAGCTGCGCGGGTCGGCCTTCCGTCCCGTGGTGCCGTGTTCGTTCTGGCTCCAGTTCGAGAAGTTGCAGGCCGACAGGCAGCCCATACAGGCGGTCTGGTCGGCGCGAATTTCCTCGGCCTTTGCGGGGGTCACGAAGATCAACGTCGAGTCCGGCGTCTTCATCGCTTCGGTGAATCCCGCCGCGACCCATTCCGCCGCCCGCGCCTTGTCGGCCGGCGTGACATAGACGTCTTTCTTGCGAAGCCCAATGTTCAGCGCGTCGGTGTGCTCGCCAACCGGTTCGGGCGAAAACGCGATCTGGCGGTCGCTGCGGGCTTCAAGTTCGCGGATGTAGTCGTTGCGCACCGCCGACGAATAAAACCCGGTCGGGCTGAAGCGCTGCAGCAGCACGTCGCCGTTCTTGAGTTCGGCCAGGCGCTTCTTCCACTTGGCCGAGATCGGGCTCTCCTTGGTGAGAAGCGGCCGGGTCCCGAATTGAAACGCGATCGGTCCCACCTCGGGATTGTCGAGGAAGTGTTCCCACTCCGACAACCACCACACGCCCCCCGCCATGATGATCGGCGTCTTCTGCAGCCCGGCTTCGTTCATCACCTTGCGCAGCTCGACAACGCGCGGGTACGGGTCCTCGGGCTTACGCGGGTCTTCGGAATTGGACAGGCCGTTGTGTCCGCCGGCCAGCCAAGGATCTTCGTAGACGACGCCGCCCAGAAGTTCGGTGAACTTGTGATAGGCGCGCTTCCACAAGGCGCGAAAGGCGCGGCCCGATGAAATGATCGGATAATAGTAGAGCCCATACTTGGTCGCGATCTCGCCCAAGCGATAGGGCATGCCGGCGCCGCAGGTGATGCCATGCACGATGTTGCGGCACTTCTCGAGAATGCCGCTCAGCACCCGCTCGGCGCCGCCCATTTCCCACAAGACATTGATATGGAGCGCGCCCGCATTGCCGCGCATCTCGTGCGCGATGCGGGCCTGGGTGACGCCGCCGTCGATGGCGTAACGAATCAGCTCTTCGTGGCGATCGTTCCGGGTGCGGCCCTTGTAGATCTGCGGAATCGCCGAACCGCGCTCGTCAAAGCTGTCGGCGTTGACGCCGGAAAACGTTCCGATACCGCCGACCGCAGCCCAGGCGCCCGAGCTGACGCCGGTCGTGATGCTGACGCCCTTGCCGCCTTCGATCAGCGGCAGCACGTCGGCGCCCGACATCAGAATGGAGTTAAGAGCTTTCACCGTTGCAGTTCCCCGTTACGCGGCTTCCGTTTGGCACGGTATAGACCGATCTTGGTTAAGGTTTTAGGGCGAATCAAAGCCGCAACCAACCTAATTAGCCCCGAATTTCCGAACCATTTCGCCCGGAACGTCGGTGAATATGGCGTCGACACCCCATTGAAACAACTCGGCGGCGCGGCCGACCTCGTTGACGGTGTAGGAGCTGAGCTTGTAGCCGGCACCACGGATCGCCATCACCTGCTCGCGAGTCAGGTGTTTGTGGTTGGCCCCGAACGCAACGAGACCGAGCGCCCTGCCGTCGTCGGCCCACGTTGCCGGCACCTGATTGTAAATGAGATCCATCGGCCAGTCGGGCGCCACGTCGCGGGCGGCGGCGACCGCGACCGGCGAAAAACTGGAAACCAGCGGCGGGTCGCGATCCGCGGGCCACATGTCTCGGGCGATGGCCATCGCAATTGTGGCCAGCTCCGCCTCGCGTCCCGGATCGGTCTTGAGCTCCATATTGATGCCGAGGCCGAGGTCGATCGCGAGATCGAGCGTCTCTTCAAGGGTCGGCACCGGCTCGCCGGCAAAGGCGCGGCCGAACCATCCGCCGGCGTCCAGGTGCTTGACCGACTCGAACGTCGCCGCCGCCAAGAGCCCTTGGCCGTCGGACGTGCGTTCAAGACCGTCGTCGTGGAAGATCACCGGTCGCGCGTCCAAGGTCAGCGCCACATCGAACTCGATCCAGCGCGCGCCCAACTGGTGCGCGCGCCGAAACGATACGAGCGTATTCTCAGGCGCCTCCTTGGGGGCGCCACGATGGGCGATGACACGCGGCAGCGTGAGCGCCACGGCAGGCTCAGGCGGGCGGTTGGCCCTGCTGGGCCGCCGGATCGATCTCCTGCCCGGTCGCCTGATCGACGCGCTTCATCGACAACTTGACCTTGCCGCGATCGTCGATGCCGAGGCACTTGACCTTCACCACATCGCCTTCCTTAACGACGTCCGAGACCTGAGCGACGCGGCGCGGCGCCAGTTCCGAGATATGAACCAGGCCATCGCGCTTGCCAAGGAAGTTTACGAACGCGCCGAAGTCCATGATCTTGACGACTTTGCCGGTGTAAATGACGCCCAATTCCGGTTCGGCGACGATGTCGCGAATCTTGTCGAGCGCCGCTTGGGTGGCGTTCTGATCGGCCGAGGCAATCTTGACGGTGCCGTCATCCTCGATGTCGATCTTGGTCCCGGTGGTCTCCTGCAGCTCGCGAATCACCTTGCCGCCCGTGCCGATGATTTCGCGAATCTTGTCTTTCGGGATGTTGATCACGGTGATGCGCGGCGCATGGCTTGCAACCGCGTCGCGCGCCGAGGTCAGCGCCTTCGACATCTCGTTCAAGATATGAAGACGTCCGCCCTTGGCCTGCTTGAGCGCGATGTCCATGATCTGACTGGTGATGGACGTGATCTTGATATCCATCTGCAACGACGTGATGCCTGTCTCGGTGCCCGCGACCTTGAAGTCCATGTCGCCGAGGTGATCTTCGTCGCCCATGATGTCCGAGAGGACGGCGAACTTTTCGCCTTCCTTGATCAGGCCCATGGCAACGCCCGCAACCGGTCGCTTCAGCGGAACGCCCGCGTCCATCAACGCCAGCGACGAACCGCAGACCGAGGCCATCGACGACGATCCATTAGACTCGGTGATTTCGGAGACGACGCGATAGGTGTAGGGGAACGCTTCTTTCGTCGGCAGTAACGGATGCACCGCACGCCACGCCAACTTGCCGTGGCCGATTTCGCGCCGGCCGGGCGAGCCCATGCGTCCGGTTTCACCAACCGAGTACGGCGGGAAATTGTAATGCAGCATGAAGGACTCGGTGTACTCGCCCTCGAGGGCGTCGATCCGCTGTTCGTCTTTGCCGGTGCCGAGGGTTGCCGTCACCAGCGCCTGAGTTTCGCCACGCGTAAACAGCGCGGAGCCGTGCGCACGCGGCAGGACGCCGACTTCAACTTCAATGGGACGGATCGAGGCGCCATCGCGACCGTCGATCCGCTTGCCGGTTTCGAGGATGTTGCCGCGAACGACGGTTGCTTCCATGTCCTTGAGCACGCCCGAGGCGGCTTTGATTTCATCGGCATTGTCGCCAAGGCTGGCAATCGCCTTCTTCTTGACGGCATCGACCGCAGCATACCGATCCTGCTTGGCGATGATGCGATAGGCCGCAGCCATGTCGCCGGCGAAGGACTTGAACTTCTCTTTCACCGCCGCGACCGACGGCGATTCCGGCGTCAGGTCGAACGGCTCCTTGGCGCAGCGCTCGGCCATGGAAATGATCGCGTCGATCACGGCCTGCATCTGTTGGTGACCAAAGGTCACGGCGCCGAGCATCACTTCCTCGGTGAGCTCCTTGGCCTCGGACTCGACCATCAACACGCCTTCTTTGGTGCCGGCAACAACCAGCTCCAGGGCCGAGTTCGGCATCTGCTCGATCTGCGGATTGAGAACATACTGGCCGTCGATGTAACCAACACGCGCGGCGCCGATCGGGCCCATGAACGGAATGCCTGAGATCGTCAGCGCCGCCGAAGCGCCAACCATCGCGACAATATCGGGATCGTTCTTCAGGTCGTGCGACAGCACGGTGCAGACCACCTGG